>NZ_JACJFL010000049.1:0-34681 GCF_014164575.1 Pseudoalteromonas sp. SG41-1 | reverse complement strand
AAATAAAGCGCTAACTGCGTTATAATTTTTTCAAGTAGAACAACTACATGTCAAAATTTACGCCTTGTTATCACTGTATTTATCTGTCGCTATAAATGGTCAGTAACTTAACACGATTGGTATTAACCTTCGACATGCGTTCACTGCCATTTTCTAATCTTGAAAACTAGTGCCCTTTATAGTTAAAAGCCAAACTACAGCGCAGCATACCGACTTTTTTGTGTATGATAGAAATTTAACTAGTTTCAAGATACTAATGTCGCAACGTTTTTATAAAATCAATAATGAGAGAAATAATGTCTAATATAAATTTGCCACAGCATTCTATTGTCGATGACTTTATTGCATCGGTTTGTCATGAGCATGTGGAAATTTTATATAAAGACGATGATATTTTATTGATCAATAAACCCAGTGGCTTACTGAGTTTATCTGGTAAAAATCCGGCCAATTGGGATTCTGTGCATTATCGTTTAGTGAATGGGCAGCCAGGTCTGACTGCCGCATTTCCGACAGCTAAATTGCCGCATCGATTAGACTATGGTACTTCAGGTATTATGATTGTAGGCCTTAACCCTGAATCAACTAAGCTCCTTAATAAGCAGTTTCAATCAGGGACAATAAAAAAACACTATATAGCCATGTTGGATGGCTGGTTATTAAATGACGTAGGTCAAATAAACGCTGCAATAGTCAAAGATAAGTTACTCTTTCCATTAGTTAAAATTTGTAATGTGACGGGTAAGTCTGCCGTCAGTGACTATTTAGTATTACAGCGCTTAACATCACCGCCGCGTACTTTAGTGCAATTTACCCCTGTGACGGGGCGTACACATCAATTACGTATACACAGTCACAGCATTGGGCACCCAATTATTGGCTGTGATCTGTATAAAAACCAACATAGCCAACAACTGGCTGAGCGCTTACAATTACATGCCAGCGATCTGTTTTTTGTACACCCTCGAAGCTCCAAGCAAACGCACCTACATTGCCCACAGCCATTTTGATTGTAAGAAAAAACAACTTAACTTCCGTGTTTATCTTGCTATGGCTTACTTTTTTGCTCTTTTGACTTGAAGTTAACAAACCGCGCCCCATATTAAGTGCATAACGCAGACACTTTGCAAATTGGAGATATATAAATGACTGCAGCACAAAAAGAAACATTAGGCTTTCAAACAGAAGTTAAACAACTATTAAACTTAATGATTCACTCACTTTATTCTAATAAAGAAATTTTCTTACGTGAGCTTGTGTCAAATGCCTCAGACGCAGCTGATAAATTACGCTTTTTAGCACTTTCAAATGGTGAACTATACCAAGGTGACGCAGACTTACGTGTACGTATCAGTGCCGATAAAGAAAAAAATACCGTAACTATTTCTGATAACGGTATTGGTATGACTCGTGATGAAGTGATCAGCTCGTTAGGGACTATTGCTAAATCAGGCACTGCTGAGTTTTTCAAAAACTTAACTGGCGACCAAAGCAAAGATTCGCAACTAATTGGTCAGTTCGGTGTTGGTTTTTACTCTGCATTTATAGTTGCAGACTTAGTGACTGTTCGTACTCGCAAAGCCGGTGAAGAAAAAGGCGTTGAATGGCAATCACAAGGTGAGGGCGAATACACGCTAGAAGAAATTGAAAAAGCAGGCCGTGGTACTGAAATTACTTTACATCTTCGTGAAGATGAAAAAGAGTTTGCTGATGAATGGCGCCTACGTAGTATTGTAACTAAGTACTCGGATCATATTTCAACACCAGTACAAATGTACAAAGCCGAAGTGCCTGAGTCAGAAGGTGAAGATGGCGAGAAAATTCCAGCCGTACCTGGTGAGTGGGAAAGTATTAACCGCGCCACAGCAATGTGGACGCGTGATAAATCAGAGCTATCTGATGAAGAATATAAAGAATTTTATAAGCATGTAAGCCATGATTGGGAAGATCCACTGAGCTGGGCTCACAACAAAGTTGAAGGTAAAACTGAATACACAAGCTTACTGTATATTCCTAAAAAAGCACCATTTGATTTATGGAATCGTGACCGTCAAAGTGGCTTAAAGCTGTATGTACAACGTGTATTTGTAATGGATGATGCTGAGCAATTTATGCCTAGCTACTTACGTTTTGTGAAAGGTTTACTTGATTCAAACGATTTACCACTAAACGTATCTCGTGAAATCTTACAAGATAACAAAGTTACGCAAGCAATCCGTAAGGGCTGTACGTCACGTACTTTAAAATTGCTCGAGCGTATGGCGAAAAATAAAGCCGACGATTACCAAGTATTTTGGAATGAATTTGGTCAAGTGATCAAAGAAGGTCCAGCAGAAGATGCAGCGAATAAAGAAGCGATTGCTAAGTTACTGCGTTTCTCATCAACACACACTGATGAAGAAGCACAAAACGTTTCATTAGAGCAATACGTTGAGCGTATGAATGAAGGCCAAGATGCGATTTACTACGTTGTTGCAGATTCATTCACTGCGGCGAAAAGCTCTCCACACCTAGAGATCTTCCGTAAGAAAGGTATCGAAGTACTGTTGATGAGTGACCGTGTTGATGAGTGGATGATGAGCCACTTAACCGAGTTTGCTGAAAAACCATTTAAGTCAATTACCCGTGGTGACCTAGACTTAGGTAGCTTAGATGATGAAGAGACCAAAAAAGCGCAAGAAGAGTCTGAAAAAGAAGTTGCAGGCTTAGTTGAGCGCATCAAAACAGCACTTGGCGATAATGTTAAAGATGTACGCTTTACGCATCGTTTAACTGACTCACCAGCCTGTGTGGTCGCTGATGACAACGACATGAGCTCACAAATGCAAAAGCTAATGGAATCAGTAGGTCAAGCTGCTCCAGAAGCAAAACCAATTTTTGAGCTTAACCCTGAGCATCAACTTGTTAAGCATTTAAATGTTGAACAAGACGAAGACAAATTTGCACAGTGGTCACATGTACTGCTTGATCAAGCCTTGCTTGCAGAGCGCGGTACATTAAAAGATCCAGCAGGTTTTGTGACTCGCTTAAATAAATTAATGTTAGATTTGAGTAAGTAATTGCTCAAAAACTAACATTTTAATAAAAAGGGAACTTCGGTTCCCTTTTTTTATGATCTCAACGTAGTCAATTGGTATAAGTTGCTTGAGTATCTGCGGCGCTTATGGAAGAATTCAAGCTTTATAATAAATCATACTGATATGCTTTTTGTAAAATCAGTATCAAACGAGGACAATGATATGCGCATTATTCTTTTGGGCGCGCCGGGTGCAGGTAAAGGCACTCAAGCTCAGTTTTTGATGGATAAGTACGGTATTCCACAAATTTCAACTGGTGATATGTTACGTGCTGCAATTAAAGAAGGCACACCACTGGGTCTTGAAGCGAAAAAAGTAATGGATGCAGGTCAGTTAATTTCTGATGACATCATCATAGGTCTTGTTAAAGAGCGTATTACTAAAGCTGATTGTGAAAAAGGTTTTTTACTAGACGGTTTCCCACGTACCATCCCACAAGCTGATGCAATGAAAGAAAATGGCGTAGTTGTTGATCACGTTATTGAGTTTGATGTGGCTGATGAAATTATTGTTGACCGAATGGGTGGACGTCGCGTTCATCCTGGTTCCGGCCGTGTTTATCACGTAGTTTACAATCCGCCAAAAGTGGAAGGTAAAGACGACGTTACAGGTGAAGATCTGATCATCCGTGCTGATGACACAGAAGAAACAGTACGTAAACGTTTAGGTATTTACCATGAGCAAACAATGCCATTGGTTGATTATTACCAAGCGGAAGCGCAAGCGGGCAATACGCAATATCATAAACTAGATGGTACCCAAGCTGTTGAAGCTGTTAATCAGCAACTTGCTGAATTATTGGGTTGATAATTCAATCAATAAAAAAACCGCCGATTGGCGGTTTTTTTATCATTGTAATGTACTCTAGCGCAATAAATTACAATGCGTTTAAAGCACTTATAACTGGGTCATACTTTGGCTCTGTTGATAAATCAGCTACTAACTGCTTGTAAACAACTTTATGACTTGCATCTAATACAAATACGGCTCGTGTAAGCAGACCCATATCTTTAATGATCAGACCATAGTTTTGACCAAAGTCACGCCATACTGAATCAGATAAAGCAGTAATTTTATCTATGTTCTCGGCTTTGCAAAAACGTTTTTGTGCAAACGGTAAATCAGCACTAATGGTGAGCATGGCTATATTTGGAAATTGCGATGCAACCTTTTCGTTAAAATGCTTGGTTTGAATGCTACAAACACCAGTATCCAGACTTGGAACAACGCTTATTAAAACGGCTTTACCTTGGTAATCGGCTAAAGTAATTGGCGTGAATGAGCCATCAACCACTTTAAAGTCTGGTGCTTTATCGCCTAGTTTTACACCTTGTCCTAATAAAGTGATTGGCTTAGATTGTGCTGATACTTTTCCCGCATCAAGCGTGTTTTCGGTCATATCGGCGGCAAAAGCCATTGAACAAAAGGCACTTAAAGCAAAAGTGAGTGATCGGAGCATAAGGTATTTCCTTTAGAGTTAACGCAATTAGGCTGAGTGTATTATAATCATCCATGGACACCAAGAGTTTAATGCAATTTAAAATTGTAATGTATGGTTACATTGATTAACATAAAGCAGTAATAAATGTTTACATTTTTACTAATAAAAATAAAAGCAATCAGAGAGAGACTATGTCAACATCGGTACTAATTTGTGATGATTCTAAGCTTGCGCGCCGTCAGTTAGCTCGTTCGTTGCCCGATGATTGGGATATTAAAGTTGAGTTTGCTGAAGATGGCGTGCATTGTATTAAGCAAATTAAAGCGTTAAACCCGGAAATCTTATTTCTCGATTTAAATATGCCGCAAATGGATGGCTACGAAGTACTGCAAGCGATTCAAGAGCAAAACTTGGATATATTAACCGTTGTTGTCTCTGGCGATATTCAGCCCAATGCGCATCAACGGGTAATCGAACTTGGCGCGATAGACTTTATCCAAAAACCATGTGATGCCCAAAAGCTTGCCGATATTATCGAACACCATGGAATTAAAGATAAAGCAATGCGTGAGCGGCTCTCACACCGCTTAGGTGAGCAAGTTGACCCAGATGTCAGAGACATATACCAAGAGCTGACTAACGTGGCAATGGGGCAGGCTGGAGACTTATTAGCACGGCTATTAAATGTATTTGTTGAATTGCCTATTCCTAATGTCAATATTCTCGAAGTTAATGAACTTGATATGGCACTGCGATCAATTGATGCCAATGCAACAACGTCAGGCGTGTGCCAAGGTTTTATTGGTGGTGGTGTATCCGGTGAGGCATTGTTACTTCTAAATGATTCTAGCTTTAAAGAAATTGCGTCCTTGATGAATTATGAAGGGGAGCTCACTAACAAAATTGAGCTGGAGTTATTAATGGATATTAGTAATATCCTGATTGGTGCAATCTTAACGGGATTATCTCGCCAATTAGATATGACTTTTAGCCAAGGACATCCGGTGGTGTTAGGCCAACATTGTGATGTATCTGATTTAGTTAAAGCAAACAAATCACGCTGGCAACGTACTCTGGCAATAGAAATTAGCTATGGTATTGAGAACCACAATATTAACTGTGACTTGATGCTATTATTTACCGAAGACTCACTAAAAACTTTGAAATACAAAGTTGCTTACCTATTAGAAGACTAACATTATGCCTGCTGCTGATTTTAATATGAATGAAATCCATTGGTTAATGGATATGTTTAATACCGTAGATGTTGGTTTAGTGGTGTTAGATAGGGACTATAAAGTGTGTATTTGGAATGGTTTTATGGAAAACCATTCAGGTATGTTACCCAGCGCTGTAAAAGATAAAGACTTGTTTGATTTATTTCCATCAATTGATGAAAAGTGGTTTCGTAGTAAGTCAGAATCAGTGTTTATTTTGAAAAACCGTTCATTCACTATTTGGGAACAGCAGCCATATATTTTCCGCTTTAAAAATTACCGTCCAATCACGGGTAAAGCAGACCATATGTTTCAAAACGCTACGTTTATTCCTCTATCAAATACGATGGGAGAAGTTGGCCATATTTGTATCATTCTTTATGATGTAACTGATATGGCAGTGAATAAAAAAGAACTTGAAGAAGTAAATCGTGAACTTGAACAAGTGAGTCAAACGGACGCACTAACAAAATTGACTAATCGAGGTCATTGGGAAGATACCCTACGAAAAGAATTTCTTAGGATCAAACGCAGTGGTGGCACAAGTACTTTATTGATGTTTGATATCGATCACTTTAAAAAAGTAAATGATGAACATGGGCACCGTTGTGGCGATGAAGCACTGCGTAACATTGCTGATTTACTGCGTAAAACATTACGTGAAACAGACATCGCAGGTCGTTATGGCGGCGAAGAATTTGCAGTAACGTTATTAGACACGGATCACAAAGGTGCTGAGATATTTGCTGAGCGTTTGCGTAGTTTAATTGAAAACTCATCCATTTACTTTGACGAAAAGCAAATTAAAGTGACTGTTAGTGTTGGTTTTGCCTGTTTTCAAGATGAATTCGAACGTTATGAAAAATGGATTGAAGCGGCTGATAAGGCACTTTACTTTTCAAAAGAAAATGGCAGAAATTGTATTACTGCATATAAAGATTTGAGTTAACCTTGATGAGTATAAATACCCTCGCGACACAATAGCAAAAGTTTAAATTAAGTTGCTTTGAATAGGCATAAAAAATGACGCAAAATGCGTCATTTTTTATGCTATCGCCAGCAGGTATCTAGCATTCAGGTGGCAAAATAAGCAAGTCTGTTTTTAGTAACCGCATAACTTTTTCAGCGGTATTGCCAATTAACTTACCTTTTATACCTATGTTGCCTACTGAGCCCATGATCACGAGACCGGCACTAAGCTTAGCTGCAATACTTGGGATCACTTGCTCGGCTAGGCCCGCTTTTATATGAAGGTTATTTTTTATATCGTGCTCAATAATTAAATTACGTTGAATGACAGGTAGTTTGTCAAAAGCATTCAGTACTTGTTCGTCTGAAAATACAATGCCTAAGTCTCTTAAAATTGGGGATACATGAACGGTATAACAAGTATAAAACTGACAGTCATAATGCTTAGAATAAGCTAAACCAGTTTCAATTATATCTTTGTTTAGTTTATATTTAGTGGCTTTTTCGCTACCTAAATCAAGCGCAGCTAACACATTGGTGTTATTGCGCCAGGTATTATCCGCAGCTAAATAAAGTGGTAGTGGGGTAAAGCGGATCAACTGCCAGTCAAGTTCACTAAATTGACAATGCTCGTCAATATGCCGCGTTTTTATCACCATCTCATAATTTTCAAAGTCACTCTCATTGGCTAACCATTGCTCAGGTGCCTCATGCCAAATAATATTTAATGAATAATCTGATTCTGACAATTCGCTTTCAAGTAGTGGTACTAATTCTTTTTTGAGAGTAGCCAACCTTGTTTCTTGAATTACTTGCAATTGTTCAGCTGGCGGCGAGAACAAAATATTACCAGCACTTTCATAGGCAAAGGCGACAATATCAATATGTTTTTGCTTACCAATTGCTTTGTGTTTCGCGTGCAAAATAGCAGTACGTGCAAATTCTACTGAATCAATTAGTACGAGAAGCTTTTTATCCATTCTATTCACTCTGTTGTATGGCGTGAATCATCTGATGGACATTGCCCGAGTATATTCAATTCGCCAGAGGTTGACTCTTGTTCCAGTTTTACCTTAAAGCCCCATAGTCTGTAAAGGTGTTTTAATACCTCATGGTGAGACTTTGCCAGTGGAATATCCTGATGTGGCACGTAGCGCAAGGTTAAAGAGCGATCACCTCTAATATCAACATCATAGATCTGAATGTTGGGTTCGTGATTACTGAGGTTATATTGTGCTGAGAGCGCAGTCCGTACCGCGTGATAGCCGCTTTCATCGTGGATCGCACCAACTTGTAGATTCGGATCTTTTTCATGATCGATAATAGTGAATAATTTAAAGTCACGAATAAGTTTGGGTGATAAAAATTGGCTAATAAAACTTTCGTCTTTAAAGTTTTCCATTGCAAAGTGCAGCGTATCTAACCAGTTGCTCCCGGCATATTCTGGAAACCACTGTTTATCTTCTTCGGTAGGGTTTTCACAAATACGGCGGATATCCACCATCATATTAAAACCCAGCGCATAAGGGTTAATACCCGAATAATAATTACTATTGTAAGGGGGCTGATACACAACATTAGTATGACTTTGTAAAAACTCTAACATGAATGAGTCAGTGAGTTTCCCTTCATCATATAAGTGATTCAAAATAGTATAATGCCAAAACGTTGCCCAGCCTTCATTCATTACTTGGGTTTGCTTTTGAGGATAAAAATATTGTGAGATTTTACGCACAATACGAATTATTTCTCGTTGCCAAGATTCCAGTAATGGCGCATTTTTTTCTATAAAATACAAAATATTTTCTTGTGGCTCTGAAGGAAAATGACGCTCGTGTTTTTTAGTTTCCTGTTGATGTGAAGGTATTGTGCGCCAAAGTTCGTTCACTTGTGATTGTAAGTAATCTTCGCGCTCTTGTTGGCGTTTTTGTTCTTCAAATAAAGATATTTGCTGTGGGCGTTTATAACGATCAACACCGTAATTCATAAGTGCATGGCATGAATCGATTAGGTTTTCGACTTCATCAATGCCATGTTTTTCTTCGCAACGAGCAATATAATTTTTTGCAAATAATAGGTAGTCAATAATAGAGCTGGCATCAGTCCATGTTTTAAATAAATAATTACCTTTAAAAAACGAGTTGTGCCCGTAGCAAGCGTGCGCCATCACTAAAGCCTGCATTGGAAGGGTATTTTCTTCCATTAAATAAGCAATACAAGGATTCGAGTTTATGACAATTTCATAAGCCAACCCCATTTGTCCGCGTTTGTAGTTTTGCTCAGTTTGAATAAATTTTTTACCATAAGACCAGTGACTATAGCCAATAGGCATACCAACACTGGAATAGGCATCCATCATTTGTTCTGCGGTGATCACTTCAATCTGATTAGGATAAGTATCGAGGCGATAATGTTCAGCAACCCGCGCAATTTCGTCTTGGTATTGTTGTAGTAATTCAAATGTCCAATCTGGCCCATCACTCATTCGTTTATTGGTCATATAAATACCTCGCTGTACAGCCTAGGCTGCCCCTTGGTGTTGACGACTCTTCTTGAATAACTCACGGAAAATAGGGTAAATATCTTCAACATTGCGTATATGTTGAATAGCAAAGTTATTATGAGTTTGACAAATATTTTGATACTCACGCCATAGGCTCTGATGGGCGCGGGTAGTGATCTCAATATAAGCGTAATAGCGAATGGTACTGAGCAACTTGTTGCGTAAGATCTCTGAGCATTGGGGAGAGTCATCTGCCCAATTGTCGCCATCAGAGGCTTGTGCTGCATACACATTCCACTCGCCAGCGTTATAACGCTCGGTAATTATCTCATTCATTAACTTCAGTGCGCTGGAGACAATTGTGCCGCCAGTTTCTTGGGAATAGAAAAACTCCTGTTCGTCGACCTCTTTGGCTTGGGTATGATGGCGAATATACACCACTTCAATGTCTTTATAACTGCGGGTCAAAAATTGATAAAGCAAAATATAAAAACGTTTTGCCATATCTTTGGTTGCTTGATCCATCGAGCCAGACACATCCATAATACAAAACATCACCGCTTTACTAGTTGGATGAGGCTGTTTTTCATAGTTACGAAAGCGCAAATCGTAATTATCAATAAAGGGCACTGCACTGATGCGTTTTTGTAATGCGGCGATTTCTTGCTCCATTAATGCAATAGCAGCTATATCAGGTTCAGGCTCAGCCATTAATAGGCAAAGCTGTGCTTCAAGCTCTGCTAATTGACGCTTTTTACCCGCGCTCATCGCAACACGCCTTGCAAGTGAGCCCTGAAGTGAACGCACAATATCAATATTACTCGGCATACCATCACTACAAAAACCAGCACGATGAGTTTTCATTTGCACGAGTTTGTCTAACTGGTTTTGCTGTAAATTTGGCAGTTCTAAGTCTTCAAACAGTAAGTCTAGATACTCATCTTTAGAAATCGAGAAGACAAAGTCATCTTCTCCTTCACCAGAGTCACTCGCTTCACCTTCGCCGGCTCCACCACCTTGGCCACCTTGCGGGCGTTTAATTTTATCACCGGTTGAGAACTGATCGTTACCAGGATGAATTTGTTCTCTATCGCCCCCTTTACCTTGATGGAAAGTAGGTTCACTTATATCCCGTTGCGGGATCGAAATACTCTCACCGCTACTGGAGTCAGTGACACTGCGTTTATTTATTGCATCTGACACCGCTTCTTTGATCTGTTTTTTATAGCGCCTGATAAAGCGTTGACGATTTAACGTGCTCTTATTCTTACCGTTCAGGCGACGGTCTATAAAATGCGCCATAAAGACCCCCTAAAAATACACAGCTGTGTGTTATTGCGATTTACGCACGCGTAAATACCACTCTGATAACAAACGAACTTGCTTTTGGGTATATCCTTTTTCCACCATACGATTGACAAAATCTTCATGTTTTTTCTGATCTTCTGCGGATGTTTTCGCATTGAAGGAAATAACGGGTAATAGTTCTTCAGTATTGGAGAACATTTTTTTCTCAATCACAGTGCGCAGTTTTTCATAGCTGGTCCACAATGGATTTTTACCATTGTTGTGCGCCCGTGCACGCAATACAAAATTAACGATTTCGTTACGGAAATCTTTTGGATTTGAAATGCCTGCTGGTTTTTCAATTTTTTCAAGTTCGGCATTTAATGCTTCGCGGTTGAATAGCTGGCCGGTATCAGGGTCGCGATACTCTTGGTCTTGGATCCAAAAATCAGCATAAGTGACATAGCGGTCAAAAATGTTTTGCCCGTACTCAGAGTAAGACTCTAAATAAGCTGTTTGCAGTTCTTTACCAATAAACTCAACATACTGCGGGATTAAATAGCCTTTCAAGTGGCTTAAGTAGCGTTCTTCAACGTCGGCAGAGAATTGCTCTCGTTCAATTTGTTGCTCTAATACATAAAATAAATGCACTGGGTTTGCCGCTACCTCAAGTGTGTCAAAGTTAAACACGCGCGATAAAATTTTAAATGCAAACCGAGTTGATAGTCCGGTCATGCCTTCATCTACACCGGCATAATCTCGATACTCTTGATACGATTTAGCTTTAGGATCGGTGTCTTTCAAGCTTTCGCCGTCATATACCCGCATTTTTGAGTAGATACTAGAGTTTTCTGGATCTTTTAACCGTGATAGCGTGGTAAATTTTGCCAATGTTTCCAGTGTGCCTGGCGCGCAAGGAGCATTATATAATTCACTATGTTCCAATAGCTTGTCGTAGATTTTTACCTCTTCAGATGCACGTAAACAATACGGCACTTTGACGATGTAAACACGGTCTAAAAAGGCTTCATTGTTCTTGTTGTTTTTAAAGGTCTGCCATTCTGATTCGTTTGAATGAGCCAAAATCATGCCATTAAAGGGCAGTGCACTAATACCTTCGGTGCCATTATAATTTCCCTCTTGCGTGGCTGTTAAAAGCGGATGCAATACTTTGATTGGCGCTTTAAACATCTCAACAAATTCCATTAAACCTTGATTTGCAAGACATAATGAACCGGAATAAGCATAAGCATCAGCATCGTTTTGAGCAAAATGTTCTAGTTTGCGAATATCAACTTTACCGACTAAAGCGGAAATATCTTGGTTGTTTTCATCCCCAGGTTCAGTTTTTGCAATAGCAATTTGATTTAAAATAGAGGGGTAGCGTTTTACCACTTTAAACTGGCTAATATCACCATTAAATTCAGATAAGCGCTTAGTGGCCCATGGTGACATAATAGTTTTTAAGTAACGGGGCTTAATCCCGTATTCTTTTGCCATCAGCTCAGCATCTTCATTAGGATCAAAAAGCGCCAACGGGTGGTCATTGACCGGTGAGCCTTTAATTGAGTAAATAGGCACTTGTTGCATTAAATATTTTAGCTTTTCGGCAATCGATGATTTACCACCGCCAACAGGTCCAAGTAGATAAAGCACTTGTTTACATTCTTCAAGGCCTTGCGCGGCATGTTTTAGGTAAGAAACGATTTGTTCAATCGCATCCTCCATACCGTAAAAATCATTAAAGGCAGGGTAACGTGCTACTACTCTGTTTGAAAATAATCGACTTAACCGTGCATCCTTTGAAGTATCGATCATTTTTGGCTCACCAATGGCCGCTAATAATCGCTCTGGTGCGCTGGCATAAGCCGATTTATCAGTTTTACAAATCTCTAAGAACTCAGCGATACTATACTCTTCTTCTTGTGCCGCTTCGTATCGTGCTTGGTAATGCTCAAAAATACTCATGGAAACCTCCGAAAAACCTGCTTAAACTAGGTGCTTACAAATTAAAAAAGAAGCAAAGGTTATTTAAAGCTTAGTCACGAATTTGATTTTTTGTGCAATAAAATTAAAAATTTATGTTAGAAAACAAAAAAGACGCCGTAGCGTCTTTTAAATTGGGCTTGCTCAGAACGAGCAATCAATTATGCGAAGTTAGCATTCGCGAATTCCCAGTTAACAAGCGACCAGAATGCTTTTAAGTAGTCTGGACGAACGTTACGGAAATCAATGTAGTAAGCATGTTCCCACAGGTCCACAGTCAGGATCGGTGTTACACCGTCTTGAGTTAGTGGCGTTGCTGCGTTAGAAGTATTAACGATGTCTAAAGAACCATCAGCTAATTTAACTAACCATGTCCAGCTTGAACCAAAGTTGTTTACTGCTTTATCATCAAAAGCTGCTTGGAATGCTTCAAAAGAACCCCATTTAGCATTGATAGCATCTGCAACAGCGCCTGTTGCTTCGCCACCGCCATTTGGAGATAGGCTGTTCCAGTAAAAAGTATGGTTCCAGATTTGTGCTGCATTGTTAAATACGCCACCTTCAGAAGAACATACGATTTCTTCAAGTGATTTACCTTCAAATTCAGTACCTGGGATTAAACCGTTAAGTTTAGTCACATAAGTGTTGTGGTGCTTGCCGTGGTGAAACTCTAATGTTTCTTGTGAAATATGTGGCTCAAGTGCATTAATTGCATATGGTAGTGACGGTAGTTCAAATGCCATTTTTTATCTCCATCTTCTTTTGGTTGATAGTTCAAATAGTAATAGTTAATGCCTGTTCAAACAGGGTAGTTACCTATACCAAATGAGATTATAGTGTTACTATAATTGTTGAGTATTTTACTCAAGTTTTAGCAAACAGCAATGCCAAACAGCAGTGCAAATGCAAGACTATTTCGATTGCGGCTTTATTTGCCCACTTTAAGATACATATATGAGGCTTAATGAAAATTTTTCAAGCCTTAATATGTTCAGCTATCGTCACTTTTGAGGTTGTAGATGGAAACCATTGATAAAATTAAACAGCAGATTTCTGAAAATCCAATTATCCTTTATATGAAAGGATCGCCTAAATTACCAAATTGTGGTTTTTCTTCACAAGCATCTCAAGCATTAATGTCATGCGGTGAACCGTTTGCCTATGTTGATATTTTACTAAATCCTGATATCCGAGCTGAATTACCAGCATATGCCAATTGGCCAACATTTCCACAACTGTGGGTTGATGGCGAATTAATTGGTGGTTGTGACATTATCATTGAAATGTTTCAACGTGGTGAATTACAACCACTGATCACCGAAACAGCAGCTAAATATAAAGAAGCTGACGCTGAGTAACGTTTATCAGCAAATCAACAAAAAGCCGCTTAATTGCGGCTTTTTTGTGATTGTTTGTTAGGACCGTGGGGCAGAATGACATGAACACTAAGCCCACCGTGCTTACGATTGTGTAAGCTAATTTGACCATGATGCGCTTCGACTATTTCACGGCACAATGCTAACCCCAAACCACTACCAGCGACTTTAGTTGAATAAAATGGGATTAATGCATTGGCCATCACTTGCTCACTCATACCTTTACCTTGGTCGTTTACACTGATATGTGTGCCTTTAATATTCTGTGTAACAGTGACACTTATATGTTCGCTTGCAGAGCCTGATTCGTGAGCATTTTTTATTAAGTTGATCAGTAGCTGCTCGACTTGAGTCGGATCAGCCAGTGTATGCACGTCATTACTTATATCGAGCATAAAACACCATTGATTTTGCAGTTGCGTGAGCAACACTTGCCAATTAATTGCGCTTGGCTGAGGAGTGGGCAGTTTGGCAAATTTGCCATAGCCTTGTACAAAGTCGTTTAAATGTTTGATGCGTTCAGAAATGGTAGCAAACACGCGGCTAAGTCTGGGTTCGTCTACTTTTTCACTGAGTAACTGGCCGCTGTGCAGCATTGACGACATGGGACCCAGAGAGTTATTAAGTTCGTGACTGATGATCCGAATGACCTTTTTCCACACCTCGACTTCTTGACGGCTAAGTTCGCGGGTGAGTTGTTTAAAGACATATAAGTAATGGTATTGATTGTTAAGTAATAACTTACCGGTTGATAAATGCCACGCTTGAGATTCTTGGTCTTCAGTATCTAGCGTAAATAAACCATCACTACCGCGCGTTAAAGCATTGTTTAACTGTGGATGAGCATTTTCAAGCAGGTGTGCAAACTGACTCCCTTCAAGCGCTGTTTTGGCATTAAAAAGGTCTCGGGCACTGTAGTTACTATAAACAATAAAGCCTTTATCATTTTTTAAAATAACGGCTTGGGGAGAGCTTTGTAGCACTTTATCAAGCATCAGCTCGCGCTGATAGATCCATTGTTTCTCTTGGCGTAATTGCTTTGCTGTTTGATTATACAATTGACACAAGCGGCCTAATTCATCGTTGCCGTTATAAGCTAGTAAGGTGGCTAATTCACCGTCTTTAAAATTAAGCAAACCAGTTTCAAGTGAGTGTATGCCTTGCACCAGAGTGCCGCTGAGCCGAAAAGATAAATAACTTGCCAGCAGCGATGTGAGCAGCGTTGTTATTAATAGTGAAGGCCAGCTTAAATGGGTTAACCAGCAGATGAGCCAAACAGGAATAAGTGCAGAGATGTTACATATCAGCACTATTTTACGAGTGAGAGACAGTGCAGGTTTATTTTTTTCCATTAGTAATCAATCTCAAATTTCTGCAAACGGCGGTACAGTGCTTGACGACTTAAACCAAACTGTCTGGCAACTTTTGCGATCACTCCTTGGTGCTGACGCATAGCTTGTTCTAGTTCTACTCTACTGGGTTCTTGTTTAGCAAAGTTAGTGTGCAGCGGTTGCGATTGTAGAGCAAAATCATCGAGGGTAATGTCGCCATTAGGTTTGAGTACGGCTGCGCGTTTACAGGCATTTTCTAGCTCACGAACGTTGCCGGGCCAATTGTGCGCGAGTAATCCTTGCTCTGTTGTAAGCGATAATTCGCGCTCGCCTAAGAAGTGTTTAGCAAGCGCTAAAATATCATCTGGTCTTTGCGCTAAACTGGGTAAATTTAGCTCAATCACGTTGAGGCGATAATATAAGTCTTCTCTAAATCGACCTGCATGAATGGCCGCTTTTAAATCTTCATTGGTAGCTGAAATAACCCGAACATTTACTTTTTGTGTTTTTGTTGAACCGAGTCGTTCAAACTCACCAGTTTGTAACACGCGCAGTAGTTTCATTTGCCCTGATAATGGCAGGTTACCAATTTCATCTAAAAATAGCGTACCACCATCAGCGGCCTCAAAGCGACCAATTCGCTGTTTGGTGATGCCAGTATAAGCACCCGCTTCAGCGCCAAATAATTCGGCTTCAATTAAATCATGGGGCAGGGCTCCGGCATTGATGGTCAAAAACGGGGCATGGTTTAAGTGAGAATTGGCTTGAATAATTTGTGCAATGCGTTCTTTACCACTGCCATTTGCACCTGTTATTAGCACAGAGACATCTGACTTAGCGACTTGTATTGCCATATTGAGAATTTTTTCCATGGCGGTACTTTGATACACTAAACCAACTAGGTTGGCATCGGCTAAACTTGATGTTCGCTCTTGCTGGTGGCGCGCATACATTACATTTTGTTGTTTTGCTTGGCCAAGTTCGATTAAGTTATTAACACAGGTGAGGAGCTTGCTATCGTCCCATGGTTTAGGTAAGTAATCAGCGGCGCCGGCTTTGACTAGCTCTATGGCGCTGGCCAGTTCAGTCCACGCGGTGATCAAAATAATCGGTAAGTGCGGGTTGAGAGCTCTTAGTTGATAAAACAACGCTTTACCTTCTTCGCCAGAGGTGGTGTCATTGCTAAAATTCATATCTTGAATAACCAGCGCGATACGTTGGTATTGCACTATTTGTAAGGCTTCAAGCTGCGTTTTTGCAGTCACAACCTGATAGTCATGAATTTCTAACAGTAATGACAAGGCTTCTAATATGGCAGGGTTGTCATCGACAATAAGTATTTTTTCCATGTGAATTTAATCGCTGTTTTTGTTATCTTTATTTCAAAATGCTACACGGTATTAAACCAGTGTAGCATAGGTTGGGAGCTGCTTTATATTGTTCGCGTGGCGATACTCGGTGATATGTTGGCGGCACGTTTTGCAGGGCCAAACACGGCAAGTAAGCTCATAACAAACACCATAATGGCAGTGCCTGCGATATAGCTCGGTGGCAGTGCGGCAATTGAAAAGTGCTGCATTAATAATTGACCAAGTAACAGCGCCGCAATAATGCCAAGGAGCAACCCCACGCAGCAGATCATCGCATTTTCAACTAAAAAGTAGTTAATAATGGCTGATTTTCTGGCTCCTAATGCACGGCGAGTGCCTATTTGCTTGGTGCGTTTGCTGATATTAAATAAGGTTAAGCCAAAAATCCCCAATGCAGTTACCAGTACTAATATCGTGATGAGCACAATCAGCATACGCATCATCAATTTGTCTGCTGCAACATATTCGTCTTTAAGTTGATCTAAGCCATTGATATTGTTGATTACCCGTTTATTGTAATTATTTAGCATCGCGGTTTCGATTTGCTTCATCACAGCGGCACGTTGACCGGGCTTAGTTCTGACTGCAAATTGTGCGTAAGTTTTGCCTTGAATATAAGGGATCAACGCCACATTATTTGGGTGACTATCTTTAAGCCAAGGGCCTTTCATTGGCGCTGTGATTCCGATAATTTGTAGCGGTAAGTCACCAAAATAAATGGTTTTGCCTAGGCCATCTCCCTTTGGGAAAAGCTCATTGGCTAACGCCTCGGTAACGACAGTGACATTGGTAGTTCTCTCAGTGGGTGAATTAGTGATTGTTACTTCATCCTCTGTAAAGTTGCGCCCTGTAATTAGTTTTACACCATAAGTGTCTAAACCATGCTCATCAATGAAAATATAAGAACTACGGATACTTTTACTTTCTTGAGGAGCCGGTTTCAAATTAAAGCTTGATGCACTGCCACTACCGGATAGGGGAATACTGCTGCTTTGTGCTGCATTTACAACCCCAGGTAGTGCTCTTAACATCGCTTCGTCTAATTCAAACTGTTGGCTTAAATCGATATCTTTACCAAACGTCATCACATTAAACATAAACAAGTCTTGCTCTGGATAACCGGTTTCTTGATTTAAAAAAGCGACTCTATCTTGGATAATAAATGCCGCATTACTAACGATTGCGGTGGTTATGGCAATTTGAATTAAGAGTAATATTGCCCCGACTTTTGAGCGGCAAAGAGCATGAAATATAGGTTTGATCTCTAACATTAGTGTGCTCCTTATTGGCTTTTAAGATAAATAGCAGGGTTAGTACGGCAAACTAGCCATGCAGGATAAAGCCCGGCTACTATGCAGGTTGTAATAGCGATAACAGGTGCACTGAGTAACATAGTGATATCCATTGTGGCGATTGATGAATAGTAATCATAGCTTTGACGAACAGCCCACAAACCTAATTGCGCAAGTACGATACCGACTAGGCCGCCAAAACATCCAAGCATAGCCACTTCAACAAGGTGTTGTAAAAACACTTGTCGTTTACTGGCGCCTAGTGCTCGGCGCACACCTACCTCCGGTGCCCGACGCAAAAACTTAGCTAACAATAAACCAAGAATATTGGCTAAACACACTGCTAAAAACATAAAACTTAAGCCGACCAATATTTTATTGTCTTCACTAACGACATTGTTGTATTGCATCCATTGGTTAACATCACGTAGCTTATATTCGGGTTTTTCTCGAGCAAAGCGGCCACGCTTTTTTTGCTCTTGAATGTAAGAATTAAGATAATTTTCGTAGTTTGCTTTTTGCTCCGCGTTATCTAGTTGCGCCCAAAATTGGATCCAAACTATTTCCGATTGCATTCTATCGGCGTAGCTATTGATATTCTCATGTTTCCAACCGTTGCTGTTGCCCCAACTAGTTAGCTCTTTGGTTTTGACTAAGCTAAATGGTAAAAATAATTCTTCAGGTTCATTAAATGCACCATTATTTAAATCATAATACTTAAGGTTAAGTGACCAGTCAGCGATCACACCAACAACTTCGTAGCTGTAATCATCTAAGTAGATCAATTGGCCAATTGAGTTGTTTCCTGCAAACAGTTTATCGTTGAGTTCTTTTGAAATCACCACCACAGGGGCGGCAGATTGCTCTTGTTGTTCACTCCATTCACCGCCGTAAATAAACGATACATTAAACATATTAAAAAAATTAGGCGTAGTCATCCGTGCATTACTGGTAAACGGCTTTACTTTGTCTGAATCTAGATACACTGAGAATCCAGTACGCATCATCGCGACCTTTTTTTCAGGAACCGGCGCATTCTGTAAATTGACTGCATCTTGATAAGTCAGTTGCATAGGAAGGTTATCCTCGGTCCACCACGTATGGCCTTCATCCATGGTTTGTAATTGCACAGCATAAAGTTGACTACTTTTTTCGGGAATAGGATCCGCCGACATCATATGATAAACGCTTAAACTGGTCATGGTTACACCAATCCCAATAGCAATGGCTAGCACCATTAACATGCTTACCAGTGGTGTGCGCTTAAAACTACGCCAACTTAAATCGAGGTAATGTAATAGCATAAGTTACGCTCCAGCCACATTTTTTAGGTTTTGCGCGCCTTGATACAAGGTAAAGTCGGCAAGTTGACCATCAACCACTTGAATATTACGAGGTGCTCTGCGGGCAAGTTCTGGGTCATGAGTCACCATAATGATGGTCGCGCCGTCACGGTTAATTTGCTCCAGCAATTCCATCACTTGACGTGCCATTAAGCTGTCTAGGTTACCTGTTGGTTCATCGGCTAATAAAAAGCGCGGCTCACCGGCGAGAGCGCGGGCAATCGCTACCCGTTGCTGTTGACCACCTGATAACTGCTGCGGCAAATGTTTAGCGCGTGAAGCTAGACCTACTTGTTCTAAGCACTGTTCAATACGACGTTTACGCTCGCTTGCTTTAATACCTCGGTAGCGCAGTGGCACTTCAATGTTTTCATACAAATTTAAATCAGGGATCAGGTTGAAGCCTTGGAAAATAAAACCAATTTTTTGATTGCGACAATCCGCCCGTTGATTGTCGTTCAGTTTGCCAACATCAATACCATCGAGCAGATATTCACCACTGCTAAAAGGTTCTAACATGCCTGCGATATTTAAAAAGGTGGTTTTCCCGGAGCCACTAGGGCCAGTTACTGCAATAAACTCACCTTCATCTACGTGCAAATTAAAGTCGCGTAGTGCATGGGTTTGCACCATTTCTGTTTGATACAGTTTACTAATATTGTTCATTTTAAGCATGAGTTGATCCTTGTAATATGGTTGTTCTTATCTCAGTAATAATGTTGGCGCTTGTTTAAAGTTATCGTAACTGGAGATGATCAGCTGATCGCCTGAGCTAACACCTTGTAGCAATTCTATTGCGTTGATGCTGCTTGCCCCGGTTGTGATATTTACCAGTTGTGCGGTGTCGCCGATAACTTTGTAAACCTGCGTACCACCTTGCTGCATAAACGCACCGCGTTTGATTTGTAAAACGTCATCACGATTTTCTAATAAAATGCGCGCTGTTAATCGCTGGTTTTGGCGAATGCCTTTTAGCTCTTCGTCAAAGCGTACTCGAGTAGTTACTTCACGATTGTTAACTTCCGGCGAAATTGCCGACAACACACCAGTCACTTTTTTTGCCCCGAGTGTGAGCTCAACTTCCATTCCTAAACCGAGTTCGTTGGCGTAACTTTCAGGTACTTGCAGTTGTGCTTCAAAATTACTTAAATCAACCAGCGTCATTAACGGCTGACTTTGGGTAACGGCTTCTTTTTGTTGTACAAGCAGGTTACCAACAATGCCGGTGACGCTGGCTTTAATAGTTAAGTTTCTGACTTGGCGATTTAAATCATCAACGATCAGTTGTTGGCGAGCGAGATCGCGCTCTGCAGCTTTGAGTTCAAATGCGAGTGTATCTTTAGCAAGTTCAACTTCTTGTTGAGCGTGTTTGTAAGAAAGCTTGGCACGGGCAAGATCATCAACTGCTTTTTCTAAATCAATTTGGCTGATCAAGTTTTTTTCGATAGAAAGCTTAGCACGGCGATTTTCCCTGTCTGCTGCATTGAGCTCTACTTGGGCGAGATCAAGCGTTTTGGTTAAGCTTAACTTTTGTCGGCGTGCTTCTAAGTGCTTACGTTGTAATTCACCATCAAGGCGGGCTAACACCGATTGTTGCTGTTTTAGTTCATTATTGAGTTCTGGGCTATCGACTAAAGCAATAATGTCATCTTTATTTACTTTATCACCGGCTTTAACTTGTAAATCCACATATCCACGTTCTGGGCTATAAACCTTGGGAGCATTTGCAGCAACAATTTTACCGCTGGCGACTACATCACGTACTAAACGACTAATATTAACGGTAGCAATCTGTAAAGAAGCCCGCTCAACAGAAATACTGCCTTGATTGTTACCCATAAATGCTTGTGCACATAAAGCAAGTACAGTAAGTGATAGCGCCAGTACTATTAATGGTTTTTTGTAACTACGTCTTTGCGTAATACTTACATCTTGTCCGCTGGTATCTTTTATCATGAGTGATCCTTAGCTATGTCTATTCTCGCAGTAAGTGATCATCAAGCTCACTACTAAGACAGTGATTGGTGAAACTAAAAATAAACTGAGAATAAACATAAGTTGTGTCCTGTAATTATCTTTTAATGTTTATTCGAATATCATGCCACTATTTAATGTCATGATTTTAATGAAATAATTATTTATTTTTAAATTATTTGGTGTCCGCGGACATAAATTGTGTCCGCTGCGGACACTTTACTATGGCGGCTAAGAAGCTGCCGCAGGCGTCAACAGGGTGAGCAAGCTAAAAACTTACTAACTAGCGTAAATTATGCAAAATGTGACTGTTGTGATGATAATTATGCATTAATTAGTGGCTTTAAATTTACCCATAAAAAGACACTGGAAAGAGTATTTACTCTAATGTGCACTGTGGTATCGACCTTGAACGACAGCAAAGAGATTCAATAAAAAAGAAAGCATTTATTTTCGCTACATAACTCAGTGAATATTTATTCATTTTCACTCTGGTTTACGTTAACGTAAACTGCAGTTTTGTAGAGCGGTTATTTTACAACTTGTTAAATATGACACCAGTGTCATAAAAAAATAACGGGTAAAATATCGCTAAATGTTAAAAATAGGCATGAAATAAAAAGATTGTGTTGTGGTGAGAAATATTCAAGAATGTGAATATGTATTCAAGGCGCTATTGACTCAATGTACAATTGGCGATAGTTTTGACTGTCTGCTAGCAAACCGTCGAGAAGGTCATTCATAGCTAGCTGTTGTAGCAAGGGGAGGGGTCTATGTTATACGACTCAAAATTAGAAAAAGATAATTGTGGCTTTGGCTTAATAGCCCAAGTTAATGGTCAGGCAAGTCATCGTTTAATTCGAACAGCGATCACTGGCTTAGACCGTATGGAACACCGTGGTGGTATTTCTGCCGATGGTAAAACAGGCGATGGCTGTGGCTTATTATTACAAAAGCCAGATAGCTTTTTTCGTGCTATTGCCGCTGAAAAAAATTGGCACTTGGGTAAAAATTATGCCGTTGGCATGATTTTCCTAAACTCAGATCCAGTACTTGCGCAAGCTGCAAAAGATATATTGAGTGAAGAACTCGAAAAAGAAACCCTCAATATTCAAGGTTGGCGAATTGTGCCAACAGATGAATCATGTTTAGGGCCAATTGCAATAAAGCAGTTACCTAAATTTGAACAGATTTTTGTTAATGCACCAGAAGGCTGGCGCCCAAAAGATTTAGAGCGTCGTTTATACGTTGCGCGCCGTCGTGCTGAAAAGCGTTTAAGCGAAGATGAAGGCTTTTACATTGCCAGCTTGTCAGGGTTAGTAACTATCTACAAAGGCTTAATGATGCCGGTGGATTTGCCTAACTTCTATTTAGATTTAGCTGATATCCGCATGACCAGCGCAATTTGTGTATTTCACCAACGTTTTTCAACTAATACACAACCGCGTTGGCCTTTGGCTCAGCCGTTCCGCTATTTAGCGCACAATGGTGAAATCAACACCATACAAGGTAACCGCCAGTGGGCTCGTGCTCGTTCATATAAGTTTGCATCGCCGCTTATTCCAGATTTGCAATCAGCAGCACCATTTGTCAATGAAACCGGCTCAGATTCATCAAGCCTAGATAATATGCTTGAGTTGTTTTTAGCTGGTGGTATGGATTTATTCCGTGCTATGCGAATGCTAGTGCCACCTGCATGGCAGAAAAACCGTGCGATGGATGATGACTTACGTGCATTTTACGACTTTAACTCTATGCACATGGAACCATGGGATGGCCCAGCTGGTATTGTGATGTCTGATGGGCGTTTTGCTGCGTGTAACTTGGACCGTAATGGTCTGCGTCCTGCACGTTATGTGATCACTCAGGATGGCTTTATTACCCTAGCTTCTGAAGTGGGTATTTGGGATTACACTGCGGATGAAGTGGTTGAGAAAGGCCGCGTTGGCCCTGGTGAGCTGTTAGTTATTGATACTCAGTTAGGTAAAATTTGGCACTCAGACGAAATTGATCGCGACCTTAAATCTCGCCACCCATATAAAGCATGGCTTGAGGCCAATGTTAAGCGCTTAACGCCGTTTGAGCAGCTATCAGAGCAAGATGCGGGCAACCGTTCATTTGATGATGAAACATTACTGAAATATCAAAAAATGTTTGGTTACACCAATGAAGAACTTGATAGCGTTATTCGCGTAATGGGTGAAATTGGTCAAGAAGCAACCGGTTCTATGGGGGATGACACGCCATTTGCAGTGCTTTCTGAAGGTAACCGTTCATTGTTTGATTACTTCCGTCAAAAGTTTGCGCAAGTAACTAACCCGCCAATCGATCCACTGCGTGAAAACCATGTAATGTCGCTGGCGACCTGTATCGGTAGTGAGCAAAACGTGTTTAACGAGACCACCGGCCATGCTAAGCGCCTACAGTTTGATACGCCAATCCTAATGTATGCAGACATGCAACAATTATTGAGCGCTGATCAGGCTCATTACAGCTATTGCAAAATCGATATCACCTACAGCAAAGAAGAAGGCCTTGGTGATGCAGTAATCCGTATTTGTGACGAAGCGCAAGAAAAAGCAGCTGGTGGCTGTGTCATGTTGTTTTTAAGTGACCGTAATTTTGATGAGAATAAGTTACCAATTCCTGCCGCTATGGCTGTTGGAGCGGTACAAAAGCGTTTAGTTGATAACAATTTACGTTGTGAATCAAATATCATCATTGAAACAGGTAGTGTCCGTGACGCGCATCAATTTGCGGTATTAATTGGTTTTGGTGCAACGGCAATTTACCCGTACTTAGCATATGAATCACTGGTTGCGATGAGTGACTCTAAAGTGATCAACAAGAGCTATTGCCAAGTTACGCTTGCTTATCGTAATGCAATCAACAAAGGCTTGTACAAGATCATGTCAAAAATGGGCATTAGTACCGTGGCATCGTATCGTTGTTCAATGTTGTTTGAAGCAGTTGGTTTGTCGGATGCAATTGTTGATACCTGTTTTAATGGTGTGGCAAGTCGCATTAAAGGCGCGTGTTTTACTGATTTTGATGATGACCAACGCAAGTTACATACTTTGGCATTAAGTAAACGTAAATTACTCAGCCATGGCGGCTTATTAAAGTATGTGCATGACGGCGAGTATCACGCGTACAACCCAGATGTTATTCAAACGCTACAAAAAGCGGTGCGCTCAGGTGAATATTCTGATTACAGCGTATACGCAGATCTTGTTAATAAGCGCCCAATTGCCACATTACGTGACATGCTTGCACTGAAACTGCCAGCAGAAGGGATCAGTATTGATGATGTTGAGCCAGCAACTGAGCTATATAAGCGTTTTGACTCGGCGGCAATGAGTATCGGTGCATTATCGCCAGAGGCGCATGAAGCGCTTGCAATTGCGATGAACCGCTTAGGTGGCTGTTCAAATTCAGGTGAAGGCGGCGAAGACAAACTACGCTATGGTACCGAGAAAAATTCACGTATCAAGCAAGTTGCGTCAGGTCGTTTTGGGGTAACACCACATTATTTACGCAGTGCTGACGTTATTCAAATTAAAGTAGCGCAAGGTGCAAAACCAGGTGAAGGCGGGCAATTGCCGGGCGAAAAAGTAACCCCGTATATTGCTAAGCTTCGTTACTCGGTACCGGGTGTGACCTTAATTTCGCCACCACCGCATCACGATATTTATTCGATTGAAGATTTAGCTCAGCTTATTTTCGATTTAAAACAAGTAAACCCTAAAGCGTTGATCTCAGTAAAACTAGTATCAGAGCCAGGTGTGGGCACAATCGCCACTGGTGTTGCTAAAGCATATGCTGATTTAATTACTATTTCAGGCTATGACGGTGGTACTGGCGCAAGTCCGCTAACGTCGGTTAAATATGCGGGTAGCCCTTGGGAGCTTGGTCTTGCTGAAACACAACAAGCGCTGGTTGAAAACGGTTTACGTCATCGTATTCGTTTGCAAACTGATGGTGGTTTAAAAACCGGCCTTGATATCATCAAAGCAGCTATTTTAGGTGCAGAGAGCTTTGGTTTTGGTACGGGTCCTATGGTTGCGCTTGGTTGTAAGTACCTGCGTATTTGCCACCTAAATAACTGTGCAACCGGTGTAGCAACGCAAGACGAAACATTGCGTCAAAAACATTTCCATGGCCTACCAGAAATGGCGATGAACTACTTTAAGTTTATTGCTCAAGAAGCCCGTGAAATTATGGCAAGCCTAGGGGTTGCCAAACTAACAGACTTAATCGGTCGTCTTGATTTACTCGAAGCGATTGAAGGTAAAACGGCAAAGCAGCAAAAAATTGACTTATCGTCAGTGATTGCACAGCCGAATAACCCAACTGGTGAAACCTTATACTGCAGCGCACCTAATACGTCACATTATTTAGGTAAGTTGAATGAAACCTTACTTGCTAAAGCTCAACAAGCAATTGATGAGAGCTGCGGTATTTCACTGGTCAGCCGTATTTGTAACACTGACCGTTCAGTGGGCGCGATGTTATCGGGTTATATAGCCGATAAGCATGGCAATCAAGGCATGGCAGCTGATCCTGTCTCGATTGAGTTACACGGAACCGCTGGTCAATCATTTGGTGTATGGAATGCTGGTGGCCTAGAAATGACCCTAGTCGGCGATGCTAACGATTACGTAGGCAAAGGCATGGCGGGCGGTAAGCTGGTTATTCGCCCACCACTGGGTTCGTCATTTGAAAGTCACAAAGCGACCATCGCAGGTAATACCTGTTTATATGGTGCAACGGGTGGCAAGCTGTTTGCTGCAGGTTGTGCTGGAGAGCGTTTTGCGGTTCGTAACTCAGGCGTACAAGCGGTTGTTGAAGGCGTAGGTGATAATGGCTGTGAGTACATGACCGGTGGCGTAGTTTGCGTGTTGGGCAATGTAGGCGTGAACTTTGGTGCAGGTATGACCGGTGGCTTTGCCTATATTTTGGATGAGCGTAATGACTTTGAAAAACGCATCAATCCAGAGCTAGTCGAAGTGGTGCTGTTAGATGAGCTAGCGTCACACCAAGAGCATTTGCGTGGTCTAATTGCTGAGCATTTAGAACTAACAGGCTCAAGCCGTGCAGAAACTATTTTAGCCAGTTTTGAAACGTATTTACCAAAATTCAAACTAGTTAAGCCAAAATCAAGTGATGTGAAAAGTTTACTCGGGCATCGCGCTCGTAGTAGTGCAGAACTTCGTGTTCAAGCACAGTAAGGGGGTAGTATGAGCGAGAATGTATATCAATTTATAGACGTGCAGCGGGTTGATCCCCGCAAAAAGCCAATTTCGTCACGTAAAAAATCATTTGTTGAAATTTACGAACCCTTTTCAGAGAAGCAAGTAAACTCACAA
This sequence comes from Pseudoalteromonas sp. SG41-1, assembly GCF_014164575.1. Lineage (NCBI taxonomy): Bacteria > Pseudomonadati > Pseudomonadota > Gammaproteobacteria > Alteromonadales > Pseudoalteromonadaceae > Pseudoalteromonas > Pseudoalteromonas sp. SG41-1. Next base: position 8,146 of record NZ_JACJFL010000049.1, on the reverse strand, counting down.
GCGGACCGCTGCCTAGATTGTGGTAACCCGTATTGTGAATGGAAATGCCCAGTGCATAACTATATCCCACAGTGGTTAAAGTTAATTCGTACTGGCCGTATTCTTGAAGCTGCGGAGCTATCACACCGCACAAATAGTTTACCAGAAGTGTGTGGCCGGGTGTGCCCGCAAGATCGTTTGTGTGAAGGTTCATGTACATTAGACGAAGAGTTTGGTGCAGTAACAATAGGTAATATTGAAAAATATATTACTGATACTGCATTTAAAATGGGCTGGAAGCCTGATATGTCGTACGTGGTATGGACCGATAAAAAAGTAGCTATCATAGGTGCCGGCCCTGCAGGCCTAGGTTGCGCTGATATTCTAGTGCGTAATGGTGTAAAACCAGTGGTATTTGACCGTCATCCAGAAATTGGTGGCTTGCTTACTTTTGGTATTCCATCGTTCAAACTTGAAAAACAAGTCATGCAAAAACGTCGTGAAATTTTCACCGAAATGGGGGTTGAGTTTAAACTTAATACTGAAGTCGGTGTTGATATCACAATGGATGAAATATTGGCCGAATACGACGCAGTATTTTTGGGAGTGGGGACTTATCAAAGCATGCGTGCTGGCCTTGAAAACGAAGATGCACCAGGTGTACATGATGCATTACCGTTCTTAATCGGTAATACCAACCGCGTAATGGGCTATGATGAGTCTAATCAAGCTTATCTTGATATGGCTAACCAAAAGGTTGTGGTACTTGGTGGTGGTGATACCGCGATGGACTGTGTACGTACTTCAATTCGTCAAGGTGCGGAAAAAGTAATCTGTGCTTATCGTCGTGATGAAGAAAACATGCCAGGTTCAAGACGTGAAGTGAAAAACGCCAAAGAAGAGGGCGTTGAATTTACTTTTAACGTGCAACCAACCGGTATCGTACTAAACGACAACGGCCATGTTGCAGGCGTACAAATGGTAAAAACCCAAATGGGTGAACCAGATGAAAAAGGCCGCAGCCGCGCAGAAGTAGTACCTGACTCAGAACATGTGATTGAAGCCGACCAAGTAATAATGGCATTTGGTTTCAAACCACACAAAATGGACTGGTTAGAAAAGTATGATGTAGAAATTAACCACTGGGGCGGTATCAACGCACCAGAAAAAGGTGAATTTACCCATCAAACAACCAACCCTAAAATCTTTGCTGGTGGCGATATAGTGCGCGGCTCAGATTTAGTAGTCACCGCAATCTTCGAAGGGCGTAACGCCGCCGAAGGGATCATGGACTACTTGAAAGTGTAAGAATTTTACGGGTCAAAGAGTAAAGAGCAAGCCGATTGGCTTGCTTTTTTTATGGCTTGGATAGTAGAGTTGTAAGCGCTAAGTCGTAAAATTTAAGCCATAAGCTTAAAGTTTGCGCGGTGTTAAATTAAGCAACGTAGGTAGGGGATAACTAAACCCAACGAAAAAATAGCCTATCAGTCTGCATCAAGGCTTTGCATTATCGGTTTTGTTAAATGTGCTATGAGCAGCCGTTGATAACCTTAGCCTATTTTTCATAATTCTAATTTAACAAGTGCTTCTTGCTCACCTTGATATAAATACACTGGGACGATTTCATGTTTCCCATTGTTTTCTCTAAGCTGAAAGTAATTTTCAGTACACTCATAAGAGTACGAGTTGTTTTCCCGGGGTATGATTTTTATTTTATTCTCACCTTCATATTGAGAGTAAAGTGTACCTTTTTCAAACGAGATTTTTAAAATTTTCGAATCGGAAGAACGATAACTTCCAACTAAAGATGCAGCTATAGCCTTTGCTTTTTGACTATTTACTGGCTTAGGGGATAAATTTAATTGTAGTGCTACCATGTCTAATAAAGCGGGACCAGGGTGTTTTGTGTCGATGTTGGTTAACGCTGTAGCGGTTAAATCTTCATTTGGGAAATAGACATGCCAAGCAAAAAATCCGGGAACTTGACCTTGGTGGCTAAAGCTATCTAATCCACTTATTTTGTATATATCTAAGCCATATCCATAATTCACATGCGCATTATTATTTAATAATGCCTTGGAGGTCATTAGTTTATAGCTTTCTTTTGAAATTACATGCCCTGACTTTAATGCATTCTGCCAAAGGTGCATATCAGCAAGTGTAGAAGCAATAGCGCCCGCAGAATAGATCCAACTACGATCAACATTCCATCGCCTTTCAGTTGAATCTTCCGGATTAATATACTTTTTAGGCTCATTACGACTAGTAGTGTAGCCGTTTATTTTCCCAGCAGATGTACCTTTAGTAATAACAAAAGTATTATCCATTTTCAGAGGTTTAAAAAATGTGTTTGACATGAACTGGTCATATGGAGTGTTAGAAGCAATTTCAATGACTTTTCCCAGAAAGACGTAACCCAAATTTGAATAACTATATTTTTTACCAGGCTCTGAGTTAAGAGGTTGTTTACTTATACTTTGTATAACTTGATCAATAGAAGCATATTTATCATAAATTTTACTTACTGAAGGGTCCCCTAAGTAATCTGGTAGACCAGAAGTATGGCTTAAAATTCTATCAATCGTTAAATACCTAAATTCAGGGTTAATATCAGGAATAAATTTCGCTAATGTATCTTGTAACGATAGTTTTTTTTCTTCCGATAGTTTCAAGATTGCTGCAGCAGTAAATGTTTTCGTTACAGAACCTATTTGAAATATATCATCTACATTGAGAGGTCTCTCAGTGTCAATATTTGCCAAACCAACCGCACCACTATAAATATGTTTACCTGACTGTTCTAACCTAACAACCATGCCAGGGGCTTTTGAAGAGTTATGGCACTGCATTAATTCAGCAAAGTTGTGTTGTTGTGCAACAGCTTTTATTCCATACATTCCTACACAAAGACAAAAAAATATATTTTTTCCCATAAACTATGTTCCCTTAATCATATAACAAACCTGTAAATAAAAAATACACACCGATTACAGATGTAATCAATACTGTCGCATAGATAACAGTTGTTTGCAATTTAATAAAGCAAACTAATATTATTCAATAACTTATTTCATATTTTAATGAAGTAATATTTGTTCATAATGGCCAAGTGAATGTAATAGCTTTATCAGAGGTCATTTTTTATCTTAAAGTGGTAGCGTTCTTATTTTAGTATTTTCTATTAATAGTAAAATGGTAAGTTATTGCTAATTATAAGTATTATTAGAAGGGGAGTTTGTTTTTATATAAAAACTAGAAAAGTTTCTTATATATATTACTTAGATGATACGAGTTAAATAAACTAGCCACTCAATGTCTACTTTATTGGGGCCATATCAGCTCGCTGTTGACTATCAGCTGAGTGCTATAAGGAGTCACTCATACAAAAGAGACAGACCCGATCCTATTATCCTTAATATTAAATCTGCAACGAACTAAATTATTAAAAAATTTAGCTAATCCCTAGAATTTCTATATCTAATGTTTTTCTATTATTATTTGTTTACGACTTTTCGTATCTATTTTCACAAATCCACCAATAGGAAAGCAAATATGGGGTGTTGTATGTCCAAAGTTTAAATTGTAAAGCACTGGAATTGATGCTAACTCTTGTTTGGATTGTATAATTTTTTTAAGCAAGGTCTCTGATACTTCTGACTTTAATTGAAATTTTCCAATGACAATGCCTTTAACGCTATCGAAATTTTTTTGATGAATTAACGATTGCAGATCTCTGTCAAAATTTGAAGGAGATGTTAACTCGTCATCTTCAAGAAACAATACAGCATTCGTTAAGTCAGGCATAAACTCAGTTCCTTGAAGCAAATTTAAAGTACAAAGGTTGCCTCCAACTATTTTCCCCTCAGCTTCACCATGATTTAAGACTTCTATGCCATTATCTTTATAAAAGTTTCTTTTTTCCTGATCTAAATACCATGCATCATCACTCCATTGTTCGGAGTTTATAACTTCATAAGGATCACTTGAGAATAAACACTTTTTAATATAATTTATTGAGAAATCAATCCCCTTAAGCATCCCCAAAGTTGAATATGCAGGCCCAGAGTATGTTACTAGCCCTGTTTTGTGGAATAATGCATTTGATAAAGCTGTAGTATCAGAGTATCCACATATAATTTTTGGATTTCTTTTAACAATATTATAGTCAATATATTTTAGTAATTGATTTACATTATCGCCCCCAATGACAGTAAAGATAGCTTTTACTTTTTTATCTAAAAATGCTTCATGTAAGTCTTCAATTCTTTCTTCTATAGATGAAGACGAAAAATCATCTATAGACTCACAATTCTTTGAAAATGACAATTTGAGGCCAAGCTCTTCAAACCTAGTGTTTGCTATTTCTCGCGTCTTTTTATCAATAATTGACAAACTTCTAGAAGGCGCAATTATCCTAACCTCATCATTCACTTTTAGCTTATTGGGGATTATCAATTTGTTCTCCTACCGGATACTTGAAACAGCATGTACATCAAAATAGATCGAACTTCGCAAAAGTGCCATCAGCAGACAGTGGTAACGCCCTCAAAACAGTTGGTTATAATTAGCGACGAAGGAGCAAAACCAACTGGAGGATGTAACTAATTTTGTCCTTGTTTAACAGCTTGTTAGGCTAACTTATCTCGCACTCTCTTTTACAAAGTCGTGGTTTGATGCTAGGTTTATTCTACTTTCTCGTATATAGCCGATCCCTGAGCCGTTACTATACACAAACCCTTTCCGTTTCCAACCTATAGTATGCGGCCATGCAGATGGAATAGGGTTAACCATTTGTGTATGAATCATTGCTTCTTGGTGATCTTTAGCTTCGCGCCAATCAACTACTTTATACCTTTTGCTTCCCTCAAATTCTTCGTCTAAGACAGCATAATTAATTTTATGTCTTGATTCTGGTCGACTATGTTTAATTGGAGTAAATAAATCAAACAACTGTTTTTCTGATTTTTTGTTTTTGAAGAATATATTTGCCCGACTGTTTAAAAACTGGTGCTCATTAAATAATATTATCTCACGCTCACTCTTTACATGAACCCAACCATTTTTATGAGGTATGCTATAAACATGAGGATCAAACCCTACACATAAAATATCTGGGGTTAATGGAAGCAAAAAAATAACTCCCGCAGAACCTAGTCCAAAATTACTTCCTGAGACTCTTTCATCAATAATATGCCACTTATTAGTTAAGACAGCAGGATCATCAGAGGTGATAAAGTCCATTTTTGTTTTATTTTTAATGAGGCATACTTTTAAGTCATTTAATAAAAACCTTTCTTGAACAAAGTTTTTCATTGAAAGCTGTACAGCTTCTTTCATCTCCATCTTAAAGTCTTTAGGATCTATGCCTGCAACTTCGCCCATGCCGTCAGTCATTTCGACGCTACGCCTAGAAGCAGCTTCAGTTCTCATATACTGTAACTGCCAAAAGAAGATTAAAAATTCACGATGATCGTTTGTTAATTTATATCCAGCACTAGTTATTTCTCTAATTACACCAGAATAACGACTTTCTATGGGTTGTAGAGCTTTCTCTAATTCAAGATCGTCCCCATAAAAATAACTTTTGGAACATTGACTTTTAATAGGGGCGCAGTTAATAAATTTTTCTCGATCAATATTAAATATATTAATTGAGGCTGTTGAGTTCTCATCAGAAAATTGTTTTAGGTAACATTGAGGGACATAATGTTGGTTTTTATTTGATGCCATATACACCTTAATATACGAATTAGCCTAACGCCCGGCTAACCGCGCAAATGTTTGATGCCGGCTTTTATGCGTTTCTTTGCATAAAAGGTTACAGCGAATATTTGTCCGTTTGAGCCGCTGGTTATGCTTCATTGATTTTGCTAAGCCCCGTAACTTTTGTGACCACACCTTTTGCAACTTTTTTCGGCCCTTCCATGCTGAAAAATTTAGTCCCCACTGAAATTCGAACAGAATGAAACTCCATCATTTCCTTGGCCACGATATGCATTCTAGCTTTCAGTTTACCGGTTAACGGAACACCGGTATCAATAGAATCACCGTTTTCGTCAATGAACTCTGGCCAAATCATAAACATTCGGCCTTCGGGGTTATTCTCTGCATAAGTTAAATCCCATCTTATACCATTTTTTGGTGGAGTTTTTCGTCCACCTTCTTGTACGGTAAAAATGGTAATTTCCGCTTCAAAAGCGTCAGGATGATCGTAAAGTTTATTCATAATTTTTGTGCATAACGCTCCGCATAAATGGCGGATAACAGTTGGCTAAACTAAGCGAAGAATGAGCGCCAGCCAACTGTTAGGCGTCCATTTTAATGCGTTTGTGTACGCCCGACATGGGCATTGACTTATGAGGTGAAAGTCCTCTGTAGGAAGATCACCGTTTAAATAACATTCTGTTATTAAACGATAACTACTAGCGAATGGCAAGGGCTAAATCGCGAGAGATAGTCTGGAGGAAGCCGTTAGCAAATCTGCGAGCTGATGAACAAAAACATCATATGAGGCGTAGGCTGAAGACGAGCTAGCACAAGATAGCGAAGTCATGTGATCTAACGGCCACCGTAAATGATGCAGTTGTGCAGAGAAAGTCGATGCACCTTATTCGGGGAGATCTGATAAACACGCATCCGCGCTAACGCTTGGAGGTTACCAGTTAGGGGCTGGTTGATCAACCCTTGGTGCTCTGGTTGCTGCGACCTACAGCGAGCGAAATAGCAGTAAACAAGCGTTAGTTTAGACGCGCTTTATCGAGTAATCGCTAGAGTGATTTATCAGAAGTCAGCAGACGGCATAGTAGCCAAACGCCCATCGTAATGGAGGGGACACGGTGAAGGCCTGAACATCTTAACCAGAGGAGATACTACAAATGAACTTGAATTCACATAGATCACCGTGTTGTGATGGTGATGAACAGCGTTCGACTGTGAATAATACCTCGAATGAATATAGCCAAACAGATCATGACCTGATGACAAGGGTACTAAGCAACCACAATATTAGTGCAGCATGGCAACATGTTAAGCGCAATAAAGGGGCTGCGGGTATTGATAATATGAGTATTGAAGAGTTTAATCACTTCGCTAAGTTACATTGGCTGGGTATTAAACAACAATTACTTAACGGCACTTATCAACCCTTGCCAGTCAAACGCGTGATGATACCCAAACCCGATGGCGGTGAGCGAATGCTTGGGATCCCTGCTGTTATCGACAGAGTGATCCAACAAGCCATTGCTCAAGTGATCAGCCCTTACTTTGAGCCTCAATTTTCACCACATAGTTATGGTTATCGCCCTCATAAAAGAGCCAGTCAAGCAGTGAACCATGTTCAATTTTGTGTTAAACAAGGTTATAAAACAGCGGTTGATATCGACTTGTCTAAGTTCTTTGATGAAGTAAACCATGACATGCTGATGAATCGTGTTGGTCGTAAAATCAAAGACAAAGCACTCATGCGCCTACTCGGTAAATACCTACGAGCGGGAGTAGCAGAGTGCGAAACAGGTCTGTGGTTTGAGTCAACCAAAGGAGTCCCTCAAGGTGGGCCATTATCCCCTTTACTTTCCAATATTTTACTCGATGAATTAGATAAGAAGCTAGCCTACAAACACCTTAAGTTTGCCCGTTACGCTGATGACATAATCATTTTAGTAAAAACGAAAAGCGAAGGACTAATAATCCAACGGGAAATTACTGCGTTCATCACTAAGCGATTAAAACTCAAAGTGAATGAATCGAAAAGTCGGGTCGGTCCAGTATCAGGCTCGAAATTTCTCGGGTTTACCTTCCGCTACGGTCAAGTGCAGATCCACGAACAGGCGCTAAAGAAATTTAAAGCAAATGTCAGGGAGCTCACTAACCGCAACTGGGGGATCTCAATGACCCTACAAATTCATAAACTCACACAGTATTTGCGCGGCTGGGGACACTACTACCTAATAGCCAACGCTTATCAGCTAACGGTGGATTTAGATCACTGGATCCGCCGTAGGATAAGAATGTGCTACTGGCGGCAATGGCGTAAACCTCGCACCAAAGTACGCAGTTTAATGAAATTGGGTGTTAGCGAACGACTCGCCATTGCATGTGGTATCACCAGTAAAGGTCCTTGTAGAAGCTCAAAAACAAAAGGAATTAACATTGCGATAGGCAATGACTA
>NZ_JACJFL010000048.1:0-36282 GCF_014164575.1 Pseudoalteromonas sp. SG41-1 | reverse complement strand
AAGCTGTAAGCTGTAAGCTGTAAGCTGTAAGCTGTAAGCTGTAAAAATTAAACCTTGTTGGGCACGCCCTTACAAGGTTTTTTGTTTAGCTTTCAGATAAAAATGAAAAATGAGGTCCATTTGCAGGATGGGCTGTGATTGAGTGCAAGAATGCCTCTAACGCCATTTTTTCATCTTGTGTTAGCGCCAAAGGCTTTAATAAAGTTGATGTTTCTGGCGAAAACACATCATTTTCATCTTTTAATATTCTGACCCCACCAGCATTATAAATATTTATTACACCTGCCATGCTGATAAATAAACCATTGTGCATCCAAGGCTTTGTATTCATCACTCCACGTAAACTCGGTGTTTTAAATTTGCCAACATCAGCGGGGTTTCCAGTATAGTTAAATAAACCTAAATCTTCATATTCCCTTTTATAGTATGTCAGGCCTATATTATGAAATTTATTATCCGAAAACAAAGAGCCTGAGTGACAGTTTATACATCTCGCTTTGGTTCTAAACAAATGCATCCCCCACAAAGCTTGATCTGTTAACTTTTGCGATAAAACACGCTTACGTTTAGGGTCTGATTGTTTTGCTGCAAGCAAGAAAAAATCAAAATCAGATTTTCGTGAACGAATAGTGCGCTGAAATGTCGCTAATGCTTTAGCAACATCTTCAGCAGAAATGTATTCCTTAGCAAAAGCTTGTTTAAACTTCTGTTTATATTGATAAGTGCTATTTAATTTCAATTCCAACTCATAAATAGTCAAACTCATCTCATTACCAGCTTGAATAGGGATTAACGCTTGTTGTTCCAACGACCTAGCCCTACCATCCCAAAACAAGCTTTGCCATAAAGCAGCATTCTCAATACTAGGTGCATTTCGCTGACCTACTTGACGATCATGACCAAACGAAACTCTCCTTCCATCTGCCCAACCTAAATCAGGGTCATGACAACTTGCACATGCTATTTGTCCAGATCGAGATAAAATAGGATCAAAGAATAGAGCTTCACCTAATCTCATTTTGGCTATGGTAAAGGGGTTTTCAACTGGAAATATCACCTCAGTTAATGCACCTATTTCACTATGTTCCACTCCCTCTTCAAGCCAAGGCTCAGGCCAGTTTTCTGAGGTTTGTTCATACTGTGCACGTAATTGTAAAAAGTTAATAGGTTCAGCATGTAAATTAAAAACCAAACCTACAATAAAAACTATAAATAGTTGCCGTGCTTTTGTCATTTGTTACTTTCAACAATTGAAAAAACACGCTCATCAGTTGCAACTAGTCGTTTTGCGCTTACTAATTGATGACTTTTAAGGTCAATACAGAGGTCTTTTTCTTCTTGGCGCGCCACTTGTAATTCGGTAGCACCTTCAAAAAATTCTTCAAATTTAATTGCGTGTGTATCAGCACTTGCGTCATAACATAGTTGCGTTGTTATAAGCGCTAAAGCATAAATGGTTGTCATAATTGTATCCTCTTAATAATCAAGTTGTAGGCCTAACCAAAAACGCCGTCCTAGCTCCACCCCTGTACTATAAGGGCTCACTTGATACGTACGTTTATTTAAAATATTCTCGCCTTCAAAGCTTAAAGTGACTCGATAATCACGTGCGACTGCCAGTGTGTACTTTACACTGCCACTTAATAACCAGAAACTAGGCCTTTTCTCTATGCGGTAAACTGGATATTCTCGACGATTTGGTGAGCAGCCATCACAAATAGATGTCGCCTCTTTTATCGATTGAGTTGTTCCTGTGGCGTAAATAGCATCTTGCTCACCATTAAAGCGGGCATAAGCTGATAGTTGCCAATTATCAAAACGCCCACCCCAACTCAAATTGGCAATAATTGGGCGATTAAAGTCTTGCTTTTCTAGCTCCATATCATGTCGTGTCATTAAGTTATATGTCGAATCGTTTTCACGGCTATTTAAGTCATAATTATCACCTCTAATATAAACTAACTCATTATCGTCATAGGAAAAATTTAAGAAGTAATCAGTGCTGTTGACATAGGTTTGCGTACTACCATCAAATTGCTCTGCACTTGTTGTATTACTGGCGTGAGAAACATTAAACTCAACGTGCTGAGTATCAAAAGTAGCCATCCAGGATAAGCTAAGACGCTGATATTCACTACTTCCAGAGTTTGCACCATATAAAATTGCTTCCCCTAACTCATTTGTTCCTTTTACGCGGTTAATACTTTCATGCTGTTCACGGTATAACCATTTTAACTCTAACGTCCCACCTAGTACTTGGTGACGATATACTGCTGAAAGCTCATCACTGTATGGTGTTTTTAAATCTTTATAAACATAACGGTAACCACGATTAGATAACTCGGCCTGCCATTGTTGTGGGCGGTGCTGATAAATCGCTCTCACCTCTGTAAACGTAGGTACCATAGCTTCATTAAGCTTATAATTGATTGCATCGCTTGCGTAATATCGATTTGCACCAAAAATAAATTTACCGGTATTTTCAAACAACGAGATACTACCTCGTAATCTTGGAGCCACATTATGGTTTTCAAAAAAGTCGTTATAATCATACCGGGCACCAATTGTTAATAAATATTGTTGCCATTCAAATTCATTTTCTACATAAGCTGAAAAGTTATTCACACTGGCTTCAGCTCGTGCTTTTGGTGTAGTTTGTCGATATTGAAAATACTGCCCAGTCTGACTTATGTTGCTTTGATACAATAAAAAATCATCTCCGTTTGACAAATCCAAAGGGCGACCTAATTCAGCTTCAATATCAGCTATCGGCTGGTTGAAAACAGTTTCAACACAGTCAATTTGATACCCGGCACAATCGATCATAGGTGACACGATAGCGCCGTTATAAATAGTCGCGTTTTCTAAACGATCAAAGACTGAAACCTGATGATCTATTGCATAACCCAGTGATAACTGAGAGTCTGCAAACAATACTTCCCCTAATGGGAGTTCGAAATCTTGCTTTGCTGTATAGGTTTCTTGTGTTTTGGTAATATCACCGAAACCACCTTCATTGCTCGTCATTGAGCCATCATAATCACCCCAGTTTTTACCAGGAATATTTATCCAGTTATACCAAGCTGAACTAGCATCTTTTGAGTTTCTACTGCTACGCCAACTAATTTGCGAGTCCATGTAGCCCCAATGACGATTAGCTTGCCAGGTTAAAATGGCGGTACTTCCCCCACCTTTCACTGTGTAATCACTATTTATGGCATTAACATCAAAGTAATTTCCTTCGTAAGGTGCATATAAATAATTAAATGAAATATCGTCATTGGTGGTTACAGCATAATCAAACTTAACCATGCCGTTATAATTAGTTTGCTCTTGTAAACGTAAATGACCTAATTGTTCGAGTGACTCTTGGGACTTTAAATATTGAAATTGCGCAATCACTCCAAGCTTATCTGTCAGAGGTGCCGCGATATGAGTACTAAAACTACGCTTTTGAAACACGGCATTATCTAAGGTGTCTGAGCCATCAAAATCTGGAGCATAAAAATTATGATAATCCACCCAGTCGTCAGCTGTTTGCCGGTAGCTAATCCCAAGCGAAACCTCATCCCTTGCTTTACGCGTTTGTGCCTGCACTAAACCACCATTAAAATTGCCATACTTAGCGGGAATATTGCTATCGTAAACCTCAATACTCTCAACTAAATCAAGATTAAGAAATAACTCTTGGCTATGCCCCGACACATCTTGCAGCAAGTTTCTATCGGTATTCCCTAGTTGATTGTTTAAATTAGAGTTATTCGATACACCATCAATTAAATAAGCGGTTGCCTTACCTTCAGTTCCAGAAATAGACACTTCAGATGGTTTAATATTACTTACTTGCTCGGCTGAGTAAGCAGCTTCGCCATACTGAACTCCTGGCAAAATCCCCAACAAATCATTTAAATTACCGTTACCAAAACGATAATCTTCAATCATTTTTCTATTTAAGGTATACACACCTTGACTACTCACTGAAATTGGATTTGGCTGCTGCCCCCTCACTTCTATTACTTCAATGTTTTTAATACAATCTGGCTCTTTTTTCTCACAAGTTTCATAACGACTCTTTGTGATTTCTTTCTCAAGCTGTTCACTTGGTTCGGCTGAGGATACAGGCGTACTCAGCATTATGCTGAGCAGCCCAAAAGTAAAATATCGTATATTCATTTTACTGACGAGTCTCATCCAAAGGATAAGTGTCAGCGTCATCATTTACACCGTCACCATCACTGTCTAAATCAAGTTCGATGCCAGACTGAGCAATCATTTCATCACTAGCATAAGGTGCAAAGAAGTTAGCCTTACCGTCATTATCAGTATCAACTGTCGCGATAGTCACCCTTGTAAAAGCATCATATTGACTCAGATAATTAATGACATCTGTAACTATAGAGTCATGCTCTACCACTCCTAATGCGGCTTTATCTTTTAATGCTAATGCCGCATCAAATTGACCTAACATTAAATATTGATTAGCGAATTCAGGGTAATACTGTAATTGTAATTGTAGCGAAGCTTCATCCAACCGATTGATGTTCCAATTAATCAAATCAACCCAAATTGCCGTTGCATCACTAATAAGTTGCTGGTAATTATTGATTCTTCCGGCTTGTGATTTTAGCGTTCGGTAATACTGCGAAAAGTTGTAAGTGCTTCGGCTTGATGCATCAAAAAAATCTTGTGTCACTGCAAACTGGCTGTCTACTGTCACCGCCTCTTCAACTTGTTTAATTAGATTTGCGTAGTCTGAATAGTATTGGTTTGCTAATTCAAATTGGCCACCTTTACCAAACGCAGCAGCTAATTGGCCTGTATCTGAAACCTTTCGTGCAAGATCTTCTTCACCATAAGTTGCTAAAAAGCTTTTAGCTACTTCGATAAGTGGCGTGGCGGCTTCATTTTGTCCCAATGGGTTGTGGTATTTAATAAGATCAACACTCGAAGCAACGACATCCTCTTTTGTTACTTCTGTGCCATTGACTTGTGCATAGTTATTTAGTGATATTTCACGACATGTAGTCAGTGTTTTATTCGCTTGCTCTCGATAGCTTTGTTCGCCAGTTAAACGAATAACTTCGAACAGTTGCTCAAGCAATAGCTGGCACCCAGTAGTACCTGTTACGAAAACTTGATCCCCAATGTTTTGCGCTATATATTGCTCAGAACTCAATAATTTCAAGCCTTCCGCGATATACTTTGCAGCACCAGCATAGCGCCCCTGGTCGATTAAAATACGTGAGCCACCAGGATTTGAACTATTAAACGCAATGATATTAGTAAATAATCGTCTTAGATCGCTATCATCTTTTGCGGCCAAAATTAACGCTAAGCTTTCATCTGCATCTTCAATATTTCTAACGTACGCAAATAACCGCGCGTCTTCAGCATCTTCCTTAGCCCAATCGTAATATGTACTTCCTTGTTCAAATGGGGTTAAAAAGCTCGTTTCTAAGTCTAAATTTGGGTATAAGTTTACAAAGGACCCTGCAAAGTTTATCAAGCCAAATGGATATTCGACCATTGTAACGTCAGCATATTCATCTTTTTCGCGGGTATAAGCTTCGTCATAATTGACTACACCATGAAGCGCCAGTGCATCAGCAAGCGCACTTTTAGCTTTATCAAGTTGCCCTAGTAAACGATAGTTTTCAACCACATCACCTAATGCAACTTGGCGGGTACTAAAATAAGGTTTTCCTTCATTACCATTTCGGTCATTCGATACGTATCGGTAACCTATCATGTTAGCAAATTCATAAAGCCTGTCGGCCATGCTAAGCGCATAGTCAAAATCAGCTTGCTCTCGACTGGTTTGCCATGTTGCTATCACTTCATCAACTGAGTTTCTAAAACCAAAGAACAGCCGTAATGCTTGTGTTGTTTGCTCGGCTTTAAGGGCTGAACTTAATAATATATCTAAAACATTATAGCTTTGTAGTGCAAGTGCAGGCTCACCGGCATTTAAATAAGAATCAGCAAGCTCATAAAAGAAATCTTGATCTTCAACCGCAAATGCAGAAATGCCTTTGGCAGCGATGTATTGCGAATACAAATTACTCGCTTCTAAGCGGAGCTCATTTGCTCGCTCAAGTTTACCTTGCAAATTGTACTGATTTGCAACATTAACAAGTGCAACAGCACGTAGGTCATCACGAATAATACTGTCAGCAGTGATGAAACGTTCAACTTCATTATCTAACCCTGCTTCAGCGTATCCGGTAGCTAAAGCTGTATAGATACCACCAAGATTAATATCATTTTCGATATTGGCAGCAAGAACTTCAGAACGTTTAAGATGAGATTGTTCAGAAGCATAATAATAGTAAGCACGGTCAGCATTAGTTGCCAAGTTAGTGGCTATTTCTAGCGTTTTTGCTACAACACCATTATTTCCATCATTTACGGTCAATTCAAAGCTATCAATGGCATTTGTTAATGTTGAAGGGGTATAAGTTAATTCTCCACTTTGCGCGTCTATAACGAGCTCGCCATTAAATGGTTGTTTTGTTATAGAATAAGTGAGTGTATCGCCGTCAACATCACTGGCGCTAACTTGACCAACTTTAACTTCTCCACCACTAACCTGAACTTTATCCATGGTAATGACAGGGAAGTCATTGATCGCTGCAACAGTTGCACTGACAGTTGTAGTCGCTGTATCTTCGCCATCAGATACCGTTATTGCAAAAAAGTCCTCTCCATTAAAGTTTGTATCAGGCGTATAAATCACTTCGCCTGAACTAGCACTTACTGAGACCGAACCGTTACTCGCAGCATTTGCTAGAGAGTAAGTCAAACTATCATTGTCTTTATCAGAGGCGTTCACTAATAAACTTGCACTAGCATCTTCATTTAAAAATACAGAATACTGAGCTTGTGAAAATGTTGGTGCTGAGTTCGATTCACCGCTAGAGCCACAGCCAGCGAGCACTACTGCACTAATCGCAATAGATAAAAGTTTTAATTTCATGTCAATTCCCCGTTAATAATTACCGGGATCATAATGCAAAGAATTATCATTTGCAATATGATTAACAATTGAAATTCCAAAAACTATTCAAGCTATTAAATAAATTATTAAGTGTTAACAAAATAATCATCTATTATTAGGTTAAATATATTCAAAGAGGTGTTAATGGAATACATAAGCCAAATAATCTACGTTGATAACGTTGAAGAAACCTTAGACTTTTATTATCAAGCATTTGGCTTGAGTACCTCATCAATCAGTGATAATGCCGAATATGGTGAGCTTGCAACAGGTGCTGTCAAAATAGCGTTTGCAAATCACCCATCTGCTCAAGCCCATTTTAAACAAGGTTATATACGCGCTCACCCAAAGCAACCAGCGCTAGGTTTTGAGCTGCGCTTTAGCTGTACTAATCTCAGTGAAAGTTACGATAAAGCGGTGCTTGCTGGCGCAGAGCCTCTTTGCCCCCCTAGCTGTAGAGGAACTCAATATTATGCCTACGTACGAGCCATTGAAGGTACTTTGATCTGCTTAGTACAAGCCTAGCTCTTCATCAAAACAGCATTAAAGTTTAACTTTGTAGCAATATAAGCCACACGCAACTGTCATCTAATTTCCTTATCTTAGCGGTAATTTAAATAAGGAGATTAATATGAATACATTACTACTAACATTGATGCTACTAAGCCCAACTGAAGCGCTAGTGACTGAACAAGTAAAATTACAAACCGCTGAAACACTTAAAGTTATGCAAATTGAACAGCAGACACAGTTGAAAACACAAGTCATCGCCACATTAGAAAATATAGAATTGGTATTGCCTGTGGTTGTTGATAAGCAAACTTTAGCGAAAGTACAAAACGTAAAACAACAACTTAACCAAGATTAAGTTGCTCTGCAGAGTTAGTCCAAAAACGAAGCTAAAGCGATTTCAACTAAACTCTCGGTATTTTTGTTGTGGTTTTTCTTAATACCTCGCTGGCTAAATCGATTAGTCGGTATTTCAAAATGTATAAAACCATGATTATTGGCTTGCTGGTTCACTAGTAATTGTTTTTCTTTCGCTGTTAAGTGATTGTCGTGAATTTTATTAAGTTCTTTTGGATCTAGCCAAATACCCGCACAACTTGGGCACTCATCAATTTCGACCACATGAAGAGGTGTAAAAAAGCGCCGCATCATCACGATACTCGGGCACTTAGGACAATTAATTCGTGCCGTTAAATCAACGTCTGTGTCAGGTAAAGCAGCCAAGTGCTCAGCAAGCACCAGCGCTCTTTTTAAAGATGGATCACTAAAATTAAAAATCTGGCGATTATCAAAAAATACCCCGCCATTGGCGGATGAGAAAACCTCGATCCCCCCGACCATTAGTTTAGTGAGTTCTATATTTGTCCTTGGGCAGCGCATATCCAGTTCCTTTGCATTTTATTACTCATCGCAGTGAGATATTAACTCGGTGCAAGCGCCTTTTCAATTAGCGGTACTAACGGCGCTGGTAAAGTAATATTACCCGCCAACACAAAGTCATGTGCCTCAGTAGACATTTTTTGCCACGTACGTTGCAAAATCCCAATCCACTTTTGCTCATCGTAGTCTGGTTTTGTTTGCACAAATGCCAACATGTAATACTCAATAAACACTAAACTTGCGATATCTTCCACCAATTGACTATCAGGATTACGCTTGATTTGTTTTTTCGCAACCGCTGCATATACTCGTTGCTGATCAACATCAGAACAACCAGCTTGCTGCATTAATTCAACCACAGTACTGGCATGAAAAACATACAACGCACTGCGCCACTGATGATAGCCTTGTTTATCCATTGGAAAGTGACTTCGCGGCGAACACCAACGCTTTATGTGCTGTGCTCTCACAGCAATATGCATTAGCTCATCAGCATCAGATTTAAAACGGTTTAACATCTGCGTCATACGATCTGAATATAAACGCTCTTTAGGCCACACTTTACCTGCATAGTATTCTTGATTAGGATCCTGGCTATTTGCTTCATCAATTAACGCGATTACTTGCTCAAACATTAGTTTAGTCATCATTCTTAGATTTATAGGCTATTTTAATCAGCTCATTTGTAATTAGCTAGTTGAAAGTATTACGAGTTATTTATTGTGACTTTATTACTCAGGATTAGCGAATTAGGAACTAAATGACGACAGCCATCGGTCTGTAAAGTAATATATCTGAGGTTTAAATCGCCCACGACACCTTTACAGCTCGCGACCTCGATGTTGTCGCCTAATTTAATTGGACGGTAAAGCACAATCATTATCCCTGCAACGAGATTTGAAATTGCATCTTTAAGCGCAAACCCTAACGCAAACCCTGTTAAACCCAAGCCAGCGACTAAACCAGTTACATCAAAATCAAGCTTAGAGAGCGCTAATATAGTGCCAATAAAAATCAAAATCGCTTTTTGTGAGTTTGAAATTAAACGAAACGATTCCGCGGCATGGCCATCAAAACGACGTTCAACCTTCTTCAGTGCCAAGTGAAAAACTAAACTTAAAACAATACAGCCAACAAATACCAAAATAGCAGCAATAATTTGATCACTCATACTTTTACTCTGTTACTGGATTAAATTGACTTAAATCTGAAGCAATAGACGCCTTTGGTTTTTCAACTAACCGCCCAAGCTCTTCGCCTGCTGTTAATACTATAATCGTTGGTGAATACTTTAATTGGTAGCGTGCTGCAATCCCTTCAGGATCGCGTTTATCATAACCGACAGCGACCAACTTTAAGCTGGCCAATGCCACCTTGGAGCTATCAAGTAATTTAAGTAACCGTGGTACTTCACGCTGACTATCGTGACACCAAGTGCCAAATAACACCAAAATATCTTTACCTTTGAGTGTTTGCATGGCTTGTGTATCGGCAACAGTTGGCACAAAGTTATTATATTCATTGGAAAATTGCTGATGATCGTTAAGTAAATCAGCCGCACTTATCTGCCCTACAAACGGCTTATTATCCACAGCAAAAGACAGTAGCGGCACTAAACATACTGATAAAAAGAGCGCTATTCGTTTAAACATGATAATTCTCGGCTATTTATATTAAGTTGACTATACCCAAATCACAGTTTATTGCGAGTGCTATTACCGTTTGTAAATCAGCCAATCTTGCTGCTATTAAGTAAACATTTAAAAATGGATTTTAAATTTATTATTATAAAATTTATAAGCTTGATATTACCTATAAACAACTGCTGCTGCATTGTTTTAGCACGCCAAGTTAAAAATGATGAAAATACGTTCAATTAGTCATAAATCTGCAATTAAACTATAGGATAATTTCCATTCGATTTAATTAACCTAGAAAAGACGACTGACCTCAATGACCACTCCTTTAGTGCGCTTGAACTTTGCACTGCAATCTTTTGAAGATCCGCTATCAGCTGCCATGGCACATACTATGGAGTACGATACGCTGCATCTAAATGCAAACGCAGAGCATGAAATTACACTGCTTTGTGTATTACCTGAAGATGCGCATGAAGGCGACACTATTTCGTTAAGTGCAACACATATAGCAGCGCGTGATGCACGTTACTTTATGCAATACACACTGCGTCTGAGCGATATAGAAGCCGGTACGGTAACGCTGACACTTGAAAAAATAACTCTCAGTGATGAAAGCGACGAATATGTGCTGCAATTAATGTTGCATGGTTTACATGCCACCCTCAAAGACAGTGCTGAATTTGATGTCGCAATCAAGGAATATGGCGCAGGTTATATACCACAATACGAGCCGGCTCTAGTTTCTAAAAGTCATTCACTGCGCCAATATATGACAAGTTTTAGTAGTTCATTTTTATCATTATTTTAATCCGCAAAGCTGACTTTACCCATAGTAATGGTAGGTATGCCCTGCGCTTGATTACCAAAACGTTGCTGGCCACCCACTAAACATTCGTTTGCTAAAATCGCAAACAAAACTGCTTCTTTCGCATCTGGGTCGATACCTAGAGCATGGGTGTTTTTAATCTCATGTAACTGTGGACACAAGGATAAAATATGCTTCATCAACAGTGGATTATGTATTCCCCCACCACTGGCATAAACTGTAACATCGGCTAATTTTTCACTGCATTGATTAATAGCCTGTGCAATCATCATCGCCGAAAATCGATTTAGTGTTGCCATCACATCTTCGTGGCTTAGCTGTAGGGTGTTGGTTGTCGTTTGTGCTTGGTGTAAATAAGCCAAATTAAAAACTTCAGGGCCTGTCGTCTTAGGAAAGTCTAAATTAAAAAATTCATCTTGGCATAACTCATCCAACAGCGGCTGATTTATCTGGCCTTGGTTGGCAATTAAACTATCTTTGTCATAATGAAGCGGCGCAAAATAACGCTGTATATAAGCGTCCATAATGGTATTACCTGGGCCAATATCAGAGCTAAATACAGCGCTCGCATCAGCAGATTGTGGTAAAAAAGTCAGGTTAGCAATGCCACCCATATTCAGTAATATACGATTTTCAGTTAAGCTGCTAAAAAATAAATAGTCGCCATATACCGCAAGTGGTGCGCCTTCTCCGCCCGCTGCAATGTGCTTTTGTCTAAAATCGCCAATCGTGGTAATACCTGCCGTAACCGCTAAATGGTCGCTATCACCTATTTGCAAAGTGCCATGATTAAAATCGCTCTGGCTATGCTGACTTTTAGGGCAGTGATAAATAGTTTGCCCGTGACTTGCAATCACATCAATATCAGCTGCAGCAACTTTCCATTTAGCTAAACACTGCAATACCATTTTGCCATGTAATTGCCCCACCCAAGGGTGAAGTAAAGTAACTAACTCCAAATCACATTCGCGCTTGGCAAATACTGTTTTTATTTTCTGTTTATAGTCATCATCATAATCAACGGTGTCAAAGGCTAACACATCAATTTGGGTGTCCATGCCATGCCCTGAGACTTTGCACAATGCAACATCTAACCCATCTAATGACGTTCCACTCATCAGACCAATTATTAATCTTTGTTGTTTTTTAGCACTGTTATACAGTTGTAATATATGCTGATGCATTCTTTTTACCCTTAAAAATCAAAATACTAATGAATGTACATTCACTTCAAACTAAAGAATACTTTATACCTTAACTTTAAATATTGAAAGAATAATTATTGCAAACAAGTTAAAAATGCTTTAAAACTTACCAACACACTGAGTGTACCGACAACGATAAAATTCATAATAGCAAAAAATACATAACCACGGGAACAGACCATGAAACACTGCAAACCTAACTCAATGCGCCCACTCCACCTGCTATCTCCAATTGCACTGGCAATTATTGCTACTACTAGCCCTGTTTTATTGGCCGCTGAACAGCAAGAAGTGCAGCAAAAAAAACCTGAAGTAATTACTGTTACTGGCTCTCGAATTCAGCGAACGGAATTAGTTTCAAGTAGTCCAGTAGTAAGTGTTGACGAAGCACAAATACACCTAGATCGCGCGGTGAATGTGGAAGATATTACCGCAAAATTACCACAAGCTGCAGCGGGAGCTAATAGTACAGGTGCAACGGTAGGTGACTCATTTGGCTCATCGACTATTGATTTACGTGGCCTTGGTCAAAACCGAACTTTGGTATTAATTGACGGTACGCGCGCTGTGCCATTTAGTTTTCGTAACTCAGTTGATGTCAATACAATTCCTGCCGGTTTGATCAAACGTGTTGATGTTTTAACAGGCGGTGCAGCTGCTGTTTATGGCGCCGATGCAGTAGCTGGCGTGGTTAACTTTGTGCTTGATGATGACTTTACCGGCGCTGAGTTTTCAAGTAGTTATGAAACAGCTGATGGTGGCAATGAAAAACTTAATTTTGAAGCCATTTTTGGTGGCGATATAGCTGATGGTAGTGGCCATATTACTGGCTACCTTGGTTATTCTGAACGTAAAGAGTTACTTGCTGGTGAACGTGATTATACCTTAGAGAATGGCGCGACTATGATTAATAGCGGCGGGTTTTACACCGATGTTGCCAGTGGTAATAGTTTAGCGATTAATGATGCAGGCCAAGTCGTGAGCGATCGTCAAACCAATGACTTTACCGGCGACCGCTATTTAACTCAGCCTATGGACAGATTTTCTGCTGGTTTATTATTTGATGTGGATGCCAGCGACAGCGCAATCATTTATGGCCGTGCGATGTATTCTAAAGTAACCGTTAATGGCGCCGGAGCCAGCGGCCAAACACCTATTTTTGTTAATGAACAAGTAACTCTCACACAAGATAACCAATACATTCCTGATGAACTTCGCCAACAACTCACCTTTGATGCTGATGGTAATGCGCTAGTCAATGTTGAACGTAATTTAGGCCTTGGCGTACAGCATACTGAAGCCGTGCGAGATTCATTGCAATTTCAACTGGGTTTAAAAGGCGATATTAACGATTATTTACGTTACGATATTTATGGTCAGTATGGTCAAACCGATGAAGTAGCAACGATCTATAAAAATGCTTACAAAACCGATAAAAGTGGCAATAGTCGCTTTGCCAGTATAGCCAATACCATGGATATTTTTGATCCTAATTTAGATCTAGGCGAATTTAGCGACCCACTACTTTATACCACTCGCGAGCGAACGCAGAGCGTGTTTGCTGCCACCTTATCAGGTGATTCAAGTGCCATATTTGAACTACCTGCCGGTTATGTCGATTTTGCAATTGGTTATGAATACCGCAAAGAAACGGGCAAGCAAACACCGGGAGATGCATTTAGAAATGGCACTAGTTTTGCCGCTGTTAGCGCCTTTGATATGGATGCCAGTTTTGACAGTAGTGAGTTCTATGCAGAACTATTAGTGCCGATCTTAGTTGATATGCCATTTGCAAAAGAGCTTAGTTTTGAGGGCGCGTATCGTATTTCTGATTACTCAAACACTGAAGCAGAAGACACCTATAAACTGGGCATAAACTGGGCAATTAACGATGATATCCGTATCCGTGCGAATAAACTTACGGCATTTAGAGCACCTAACTTAGGTGAATTTGCCAGCCCAATCACCTCTCTTTCACTGGCATTGTTTGATCAAGATAGCGACCAATTCGTGCCACGTTTAGCAGGTCGTTTTAATGGCGATCCATGTTTGCTAGGTACGGGTGACGCAGCACAATGTGCTGCATTTGGCGCACCTGCAGTTGGTACTGAATTTGATAGCAGCTCTGCCGCTTATACTTACGGTGGTAACCCAGATATAAAACCAGAACAAGCTGAATCAGATACTTTAGGCGTGGTTTACACACCCAGTTATATCGATGGCTTCGATGTATCTATAGATTATTACAGCATTCGCGTAACTGATGCAGTAAGCCAAATCCAGCCAGGTGCAGCATTACAGAGCTGTTATATTGACGATCCAAATCCTAATAACCCATTGTGTGGCGCAGTATTACGCGATCCAAACACAGGCTTTATTAGCACCGCGATCGTAAATGACTTTAACCTTGCAGCGATTGAACAAGCTGGTATCGATTTAGCAGCCAACTATGTATTTGATGCACCAATGGATTTAGGCGGTCGCTTTAGGCTCTCATACCAAGGTAACTTTGTAACAAAACAAACTCGCCAAAATAATAGCACCGTAGCCGAAGTTGATTGTAAAGGTACTTATGGTAGTGCTTGTTCAGGTGATTTTGCGAGTATCTTACAAGCCGATTATAAACACCGCGCCACCTTTGATTGGCAGCTAGATACCATGAACTTCCAATTAGGCTGGCGCAGAATCGGTGAAGTAGACTACGCTGTAGATAGAACAGAAACAATTTCAGCACAAGACTACATGGACTTTGCTGCATCGTGGCAAGCAACCGACACTATCGCCGTTAACTTTGGTATCGATAACCTGTTTGACAAAGCACCACCAACACCTGAAATTGGCGCTAACCACTTTAATACTGTGAGTGATTACAGCGTTATTGGCCGTACAGTGGGCGTTGCAGTTCGTTACTCACCGAGTTTTTAGTTAATCCCAAATTGCTCATAGCAACACAGGATTAAACCCTTAAAGCGCACCCTGCCCGGTGCGCTTTTTCTTGGTTCAATGTTAATCAAAGCTATGCTGCGATAGAAACCGTAATTTTAACGGTTAAGTAAAGATGCTGTATAGTTGCTCAGTGCTCGCGTGAGATTTGCTAATAGTGATTGTTGCATTACACTTTGCTTGCTAAACAAGGCATTACTCAAACTGTATCTCTATCGGCTCGCTAAGCATTTCATCACGGCTTACAGCAACAACTCGGATATGTGAAAGCGCAAGTCCACTGTTGTTATTCTCAACTGTGATTGAGCGCATTATTGATGGGTAAATTTTATATTGCCAATCATCGCCATATTTAAGATAAACAAGCGTTTTAAATACATGCTCAGGTTGCGCATGATGCCAACTCAGTTTTGTCACCTGTGCATATTGGTTATAGCTCACTGCAGGTTTACTCACCTCCTGAACTGGTAACCAATTTGATAGCGGCAGTAATGCTTGATGTTGAAACACGCCCTTTTCTATCACCTGAGAAAAGTCAGCTTTTTCTAATGATTTTACATTCCAAAATACAACGCCTGGCGAGTTATTAAGCATCGCCCGATTGATCATAATTTGGTTAACGACTTCGTCGATTCCTGCATCCGTATTTGCTATCAGTGTGTTGATACCTGGCCATAAATGACGATTTTGAGTATTTTGCGATTGCCACCACGCAATTAACAATGGATAGCTTTGCGAGTATTGGTTGATAGGCCAATATAATTGCGGAGTAAAATAATCAAGCCAACCTTCATTTAGCCATAGTTTGGCATCGGCATAAAGCTTTTCATACTGATCTAAACCACGGATCGTAGCCGGTTGCTTTGGACGATATATCCCAAATGGACTAATACCTACTTGTACATGTGGCTTCAGCTGTTTTACTTGCTCATAGAGCGTTTTTGTAAATTGATTCACGGCAGCTCGACGCCAGTCACCTTTACTTAATTTACCTCCTTGTTTTTGATAATCTAAATATTGGCTTTGATCAGGAAAGTCTTCACCTTCGTTGTATGACGGATAAGGATAAAAATAATCATCATAATGAAGGCCGTCAATGTCATAGTTTTCTACCAATTCTAATAACGTCGTAATACTATAATCAATAACAGACTGATTAGTTGGAATAAACCAGTGCATACCATTTTTAAGCTGTACGACATCTTCAGCCATTTGCACACTCATTGACTGCTCACTGACACTTCCACCCGATGGGTGATGAACGCGATAAGGGTTGAACCACGCATGCAGCTTTAAACCCCGTTTGTGCGCTTGTTCAATCCAAAATTGCAACGGATCATAAAAAGGTTCCGGCGCTTGCCCTTGCTTACCGGTTAAATAGTAAGACCATGGCTCAGTTGAGCTTTGGTAAAGTGCATCAGCTTGTGGCCGAACTTGAAAGATAACTGTATTAAAATTATTCGTTTGCAGCGTATCTAATATTTTTATTGCTTGACGTTTTTGCTCATCAACAGGCAAGCCTGGTTGCTGCGGCCAGTTAATATTCGCAACAGTCGCAACCCATGCGGCGCGAAATTCACGAACAACATCTTCGGTATGAATAATTGCAAGCAGTGGGTTAGGTTGTTGTTTAGTAGTAGGTGTTAAAGGAGCGGACTGACAAGCGATTAAAGTAACAGATATGAGCACAGAGAAAATTACTCGGATCATCATTGATTTCCTAATAAGTGAAAAAATATAGCCGATAGTGAGGACTATCGGCTATTTATATCGTATATGGGGGGAATTAAAATTTATACTGGGCGCCGAGTAAGAATCTACGACCATAATTATGAATAGCAAGTGGACGATTGCTATCTGACATACCAGTGCTGTTACTTGACATTGAACGCTGGTCTTCATCGGTTAAATTAATGGCTTGAAATACCACATTCAGATTATCAGTCACATTGTAGCTAAGGTTCAAATCATATTGACCAAAGTCATCAATGTACTGGTTGAGTCCTAAATAAGTTGTATAAAAGTATTCAGAACGGTAAGTATATGAAACCCTTGCACTAAAGCCCATATTCTCGTAATACACTGTGGCATTGAAGGTATCTTCTGAATTATTAGGCAGAACGGCTTCTTCTCCTGCAGCGACCTGCTCAGCTGTTTGCTCAAGCTCTGCATCTGAGTAAGTATAGTTAGTTTGAATACCAAAACCATAACCTAGCTTTTGCGTATAATTAACTTCAAAGCCTGAGTTTTCGCCGCCTAAACCATTTAATGGTTGAGTGATCAAGAAAGTACGCAGTTCTTCAGCACCGGTATCTGGATCAGTCCACATCCACTCTTTATCAACAGTGCTATTTGTAATGTATGAATCGATATCTTTATAAAAGTAAGCTAATGATAAGATAGATGACTCATTAAAATACCATTCAGCTGATAAGTCATATTGCGAAGCACGATATGGTTTTAAATCAGGATTACCTTCATTACCCTTACAGCCTGTTGCTGCAGTGCAATAACCACTTTTACGCGCTGATAAAAAGTCATAATCTGGACGAGACATAACTTTTGCTGCAGCAAAACGCAGGATGATCTCATCACTGTAATCATAAGCGATATTTAAACTCGGTAGAAAGTCGTCATAACTAGTAGAAAAACCAACTTCTTCGATATTTTGCGGATCAAAACTACGGCCCGTATATTGTAGTGACTGCGAGTCAACATCGGTTTTGACAGCTCGAACACCTAAGTTACCGCGAATATCACTGAATGAAAACAATGCTTTTACGTAACCGGCAGTAATGGTTTCTTGCAAGTCATATGTATAATCTAGATGTTCATAAGGCGCTGTTGATGGTTCGGTAGAAGCAATCCAATTACTATAAGCGGCATTATCAAATTGCCATAAAATGGCATTCTCACCACCCATAAAATCATTAACTGTGGTAGTTGCAAACTGGCCTAAATTATTCGTACTGCCATCAGCCCCCTTTTTAGGATAATTTGCTTTAATTAAGTTTGCGGCTTTACTGTGTTCTCGGTATTTGATCCCAGTTTTTATCGCCGTAAAGTAATCATTATCGAGTCGATACTCAAAATCAAATTGCACATATTTTTCATCGGAATCATTCGCGATATCATTTTTATGATTGTAGTCTAAGCGATAATCGGCAGGCGTAAGAGAATCTGATAATACAACTTCGGGCATACCATTTTCGATGCTGTACGAAGCGTCAGTGTTTGCGTAGTATTCTGAATATACGTCACTTACTGCGCCTTCAGCTTTACTATAGCCAAACTGTGTTGTCAGAGTGTAGTTATCTTTTGCATAGGTAACTTTAATATCGTGAGCTTGAGTTTTAAATTCACCTTGGTATCCGGCATTTCCGTAATAGCCTAAATTATTATGGGCAGGTAAAGTCCCAGCAACTACAGTACCATCGACAATATCAGCTTGCTCAATATTGCCAATGTTTTGTAATATAAAACCACTCGAATAAGTACCGTATGACTCATGCTCAGATTTTGAATACAAGTTATTAAATACGATATCTAAGTTTGCTGAAGGCGCGTATTGCAAGGTAGCCGTCACTGTATTTAAATCAGAGTCACTGGCATAGCGATTATAACCTACTGCCCCAGGGTAATACTCATTATTGCCATCACCATTGGCATCTGTACTTCGGTAACCAAATCTTACCTCTTTACTGTCTCTTTGGGTTGCGAGTTCTTTGCGCACAAAGCCCACATTAAAACCAAAGTCTTCTGCTTCATTTTTCCAAGAATATAAACCTGAAATATAGGGTTTAGTTTCATCGGCATTTTCAAAATGAAATGCTTTCACTGACAATGCGGCATAGTTAGATTCACTGTCCAGTGGCTTGCGTGTTCTAACCACCACAGTGCCGCCAATTGAACCTTCATCAACATCAGCCTCAGCTGACTTAAACACTTCTAAAGTATCGACTAACTCTGCAGGCAAAAGTGAATAGTTAAAACCACGTGATGGACGAGTGATAGACGCTGATGCCGTCGCTGAAGCAACACTCTGACCATTTAATAAGGTAATGTTTAGATGGGGTGCTGTACCACGAATACTTACTCGGTCACTTTCTCCGCCTAAGTCTTTTTCAACTTGCACACCCGGAATACGTTGCAGGGCATCGGCTACCGTTTGGTCAGGGAATTTACCGATATCTTCTGCAGATACCGCATCAACAACACTGTTAGCAAACCGTTTCATATTGAGGCTCTTCTCGACAGACGCAGCGTAGCCTTTTACCTCTATACGTTCGATATCTTCTTTTGTTAAGTTTTCTTTGTCTAATTGCTCTGCATCATTAGCAAAAGCCGTACTAGAAGCTGAAATAACCAAAGTGGCGAGTAATGATTTTTTGAATTGAGCTGTAATTGTGTGGAATTTATTATTCATAGTATAAGCATTTAACCTTTTTATATTGCAAAGTACTTGTACGGCTTCAGCTAATTTAAAATAGCTAAATCAAGACATATTTTATAGTTTTGTTACCTGCTGTTAACTTAGTCAAAAAAACACACAAGATCAATATAATTTATTCCAAAATTAATAAATATTTACAATTTATAATTCCAAAAATACACAGAATGTCCTTTAGTCGCTATCTAAATAAAGCACTTAAATTTATGAAAAATGAGAGCCTTATAAATAAGTACAATTAAAACAAAAGATTAACGATATAGTGAACTTCGAGGTTAATTTAAATTACGCAGTAGTAAGATACCGTAATTTAAATTAGGTTGGCGCAGAATTGGCAAATTGGACTACTTTGTCGATAACTTAGGGGGCCTTGTAAGCAAGTAGTACTGATCTGTTATTGTAGCTACTGAGGTTTTTGCTGGTTTTCGAGCTTCAGTAAATATTTAGCAGCTCGACGGCTCCCGCGTTGCTGGTTTTTTGGCTAATTGCAGCGCATGATAAATAATATGTTTAGTTGCTTTACTCAACGCCACAAAACATTTTAGCTTGGGGTTTTGCATCTAACGCTAATAAAAAATCATCAGGGAACTGCATTTCGTTTGATATCGAATACGCTGTATCCCAGCGCTCATAAGCTTTTGCCAAACACACTGGGATCATTTGGGCTTATTACATTAAGCCCGATTCAATTAACTGTGCCACATAGTTTTAGTTTTTGACCAAACACTGTTAGATCTGATCTGCGAAGAGTAAAACATGGTAAGTACGAATCACCATCTAAGGATTTTTTAATGCCATCAATCCATAGCTCTGCACAATCAAAATGATTTTCTTCAAGCCAAGCATAAAACTCTCTGTTGATGCAAAAGACTTGATATTAAATGCTTCAAATTTTCCAATTTACTTAAAACTCAATCACTTCAATCGCACCGCGTTTTTGCATAGTTACAAACAGCTTGGTTTGCTGGTCATTAAATGCCACATTGGTTGGATGCTGCCCTGTTAAAGTATAGGTTTGCAATATCTTACCTGCGGGGCTAATTTTTAAAATAACACCTGCGCCATAACGGGCAACATACAGGTTACCTTGGTTATCAACACGCATGCCGTCCATACCATGGTCGTCAAATGTGATCAGCGGCTGCTTATTGCTGATGTTTAGCTCACTATCAAGATCATACTGCCAAATAACCCGCTGCACGCTTTCGTTTACGTAGAGTTTACTATTGCTGTTATTAACCGCCACACCATTGGTGGTGCCCATATTATCTTCTAATAATTGAGTACTGCCATCTGTATTTATACGCCATAATTTGCCGGTAGCATCAGCCCAATTAGGGTCACTGGCAAATAATACACCGCGTTTGGTAATCGCAATATCGTTTGGTTGATTCATGGTTTTATTATGAGCAAAAACCTCAACGCTTTTACTATTAGCAGGCACTTTTAAAATATTATGATTTACATAATCCGCAATATAGAGATTACCTTGGCTATCAAATTGCAAACCATTACCAACGCTGTCATTTGGCAACTTTAAAAATAAGCTGGCTTTACCATTGTTATCAACCTTACCAATGGTGCCCTGCTCAGCAAAATTAACTGCGTATAAATGCTGCTTATAAAAAACAGGTCCTTCAACGCCTTGAGTAAACACATTATCAGGCACAAACTCCTTACTGTGCTGCGCAATACTGGTGGCACTAAAAAGTGCTGCACAGCTCAATCCACAGATCATCGCTTTCATTTTATTATTATTCCTAATTTAAATTATTACTGGTGAAGATGCTCAAAATAGGGAAATTGTCTTCGCCAAACGACAGCGTTAATGAGCGTTGCTCGCCATCCTCTAGTTTAATGTTTTCAGCCAAGGAAATCGGGGCAACTCGCCGCCCATCAGCAAATAACGCCATAATATGTTCCGCTTGTAAAATGCGTGAACCTGACGCGTCATTACGAATTGTCACCACTGCGACTCGTCGGCCTTGCTCACTACTCATAAAAACGGAATTAACCACTGTAAAATCACTTTTTTTTGGAGTAATTTTCGCATCATTTTCAAAACTAAACTGCATTCCCTGTAACGCAACTTGATCGACCGACAATACTTCATCATTTGCCTTTACCAAACCGCTCACAAAAGCACTGACTAGTAGTGGCAGTAAAACCAACAGTTGTATTTTCATTTCATTCCCTCGCTAACAACATCTATCTAAAGGTTATTTTTAACACAACTTGTTCTTAAATGGCAGAACAAATCACCACTATTGCACTGCTGCAAAAATGATTCTCTGCACAGCGATAAACTAATCCATACGCAGCATTGAATTTGCTCACCTTAGCCCTAAGTTCATACGTTAAGCATTTAACTCGCTGCAGACAACTAAGCATTTAGATTTACAGTACTTATACGCAGCTCTTTTTAACTGGATACGGAAAAAAATTATGCAATCTATTACCAATAAACAGCTTACGCTTAAATCTCGTCCTCATGGTGCGCCAACACTTGATAATTTTGCTATTAAAAGCGTACAAATGCCTGAATTACAACAAGGCGAAGTATTACTACGTACCATTTATTTATCACTTGACCCTTACATGCGTGGCCGCATGAGTGATGCGAAATCATATGCTGATCCGGTAGAAATTGGCGATGTCATGGTTGGCGCAACCGTATGTCAAATTGAGCAATCAAATAACGACAAGTTTGCAAAAGGCGATTGGGTACTAGCCTATACAGGCTGGCAGGAATATGCGATTTCAAATGGCGAAGGATTAATGCCATTAGGCAAAGAGCCAAATAATCCATCGTATGCATTAGGTATTATGGGTATGCCTGGCTTTACTGCTTATATGGGGCTGCTGGATATTGGCGCACCGAAAGAAGGTGAAACAGTGGTCGTAGCTGCTGCAACAGGCCCAGTAGGTGCAACTGTTGGGCAAATTGCTAAACTCAAAGGTTGTAAAGTAGTCGGTGTGGCAGGCGGCAGTGAAAAATGCCAATACGCAGTCGAAAAGCTTGGTTTTGATGCCTGTATTGATCACCATAGCGATGACTTTGCCAAGCAGTTAGCTGAGGCATGTGATACGGGGATTGATGTTTATTATGAAAATGTGGGCGGAAAAGTCTTTGACGCCGTATTACCACTATTAAACACCGCTGCTCGCGTACCATTATGCGGCTTAGTGTCGCAATATAATGCGACTGAGTTACCACAAGGACCCGATCGTATGGGGGCTCTGATGGGGCAAATTCTCTCTAAGCGCATTCGTATGCAAGGCTTTATTATTTTTGATGATTATGGTCATCGTTATGATGAGTTCGCCACAGATATGCAAAAATGGCTCAGCGAAGGGAAAATTCAATACCGTGAACATTTAATAACCGGGCTTGATAATACAGTGTCTGCTTTTAACGATATGCTGGATGGCAAAAACTTTGGCAAAACTGTAATACAAGTTAACCAGCCACTATAAACTTTATTTTTCAAGCGCAGTTATTACTGCGCTTACAAGGAACACTATGATCAAGTTACATCATTTAAATAAATCACGCTCTAAACGTATTATTTGGTTACTCGAAGAGCTAGACGTTGACTACGAAATTGTGGCTTATCAACGCAACCGTGAAACCTTTTTAGCTCCTGATGAGCTTAAAGCGATTCATCCACTGGGCAAATCACCAGTGATTGAGGACAATGGCCAAATAATTGCTGAATCAGGTGCGATCACAGACTATTTGATCAGTAAATACGGTAACGGTAAGTTTGCGCCAAGCAGTGACAGTAAAGACTATATTGACTACCAGCAATGGCTGCACTTCGCTGAAAGCTCAGCAATTTTACCGCTATTATTAAAAATGTTTGTGCAAAAAGATGGCGCTAAAACGCAATTTTTAGAAGGCTATGCCGATGCAGAAACCGCAAAAGTTATTAGTTACTTTAATGACCGCTTAGAAGGGAAGCGTTACTTAGTAGGTGACTCTCTAACCGGTGCTGATTTTATGATGTCATTTATTGTTGAAATTGTTAAAAATGCAGGCCAACTAGCACATTTTAAAAATCTCGTTAAATACGATGAGCAATTACAAACTCACGAGAAATTTCATTCCGCTAATGAGTTAGAAGCAAAGTACGACTAAATTAGTTTTGTTTTGGCTGTTGAAGGTGGTTTTACAGCCAAGCGATGCACTCATTCCGGTTCGGTCTATCGAGATAGATTTTTTAAAGCATTATAATTCAAAAAGTGCAGTTGCTCATTAATTTGACTACTGCACATTAATTGCTAAGCATTAACATTATTTATACATAACTGATTATTAAAAAAGTAAATTCGTTTTATAAGTCATTCCACTTAACGAATTACGTTGAGTTATAATCAGCCAATATAAAATCGCACCAAATAATACTGGAAAACATATGACCATAAATATGCGCCTCGCCACTGGTTTTGGAGTGATCTTATTAATGATGCTCACATTAACCATTATTGGCACATCTCAAGTAAATCAAATTGACAATAATATAACTGAAATTAACGATATAAATTCTGTTAAGCAGCGTTATGCTATTGATTTTAGGGGCGCAGTACATGATAGGGCAATAGCAATACGGGATGTGGTGATATTAACAAATGCTAGTGATTTAAGCGATACGATTAGCTTAATAAATGAGCTCAATAACAATTACCAAATATCGCATGAAAAAATGGCGAGCTTGGTTGATCAAATGACTGATCACGAGCGCTCCCTAATGAAAAAAATTGATAAAATAGAAGAGCATACCCTCCCCTTAGTGGAAAATATTATCGCCGCTAAACGTGCTAATAATATAAAGCACGCAACTATGCTATTATTAACCGATGCGCGTCCCTCATTTGTAGAATGGTTGGACAGCATTAATCAATTCATCAATCTGCAAGAGCAAACAAATCATAATTTAACGGATAAAACACGTGAGATAACCAGCTCATTTGAGCTATGGATGATTTCATTAACTGCACTGGCTGTTATTATTGGCGCCGTAATTGCCTATATTATTAGTTCAAAAATTAAAAATGCAGTAGGCGGTGAACCACAAGAAGCGGCAGAAGTAATTGCACGTATCGCTAAAGGTGATTTAACCACTGAAATAAATTCCTGCTGCCCTAATAGTATGATGGCATCAGTTCAAGTAATGCAAAAAGAATTGAAAGCTATCGTCAATAGCATTATTGATTCTTCACAAGAGCTTTCATCTCATTCAGCAAGTGTCGCCTCAGGCTCACAACAAGCACTTTATGCTGCAGATAATCAAGTTACGCTAACTAACTCTGCCGTCACCAATTTAGCCAATATGAGCCATAGCATTCACTCAGTTGCCAGCGCAGTAAAACAAACTGAAGATAATTCAAAAATTACCGCACAATTATCACAACAAGGTAGTCAATCGGTGCAAAAAGTAGCAACCGAAATTGGCGGCATATCAACCACAGTGAAAGCAACAGTCAAACAAGTAAACATACTACAAAATCATGTTAAAAACATTGGTGATATATTAAGTGTGATACGTAGTATTTCAGATCAAACTAACTTGCTAGCGCTAAATGCAGCTATTGAAGCCGCTCGTGCAGGCGAATCTGGACGTGGTTTTGCCGTTGTAGCTGATGAAGTTAGGCAACTCGCCCAACGTACAGGTGATGCGACCGGTGATATTGAGAAAATGATTTTACAGATCCAAGATAATACCCAAGCATCTGTCACTGCGATGGAAACCACAGTACCACAAGTAGAAAGTGGTTTATTATTGATGGATGAAGCCAATCAACTACTGCAAGAGATACAACAACAAGCCAATGATTCCTTGGAAAAAGTACTTGAAATTGTCGACTCAACATCAGTGCAAGTTGCCACAGTGTCAGAAATTAGTTCTGGTGTAGAGGAAATCGCTAACATGTCCAAGGAAACCAGTTTATCCTTAAAAAACAATGCACAAGAAGCAGTCGCATTGGCTGAGTTATCAAAAACACTGAAGCAGTACATTAGCTATTTCAAAGTGAACTAAAGAGCGCTTTAATACTTTAATCTACTAATCTATATCCTACCGCAGGCTCAGTAAGTAAATACTTTGGGCTTGCGGGATTTGCCTCTAATTTTTGCCTTAGCTGCGCTACATGCACACGCACATATTCAGGGCGGTTTATATATTGCTCTCCCCATATATGGCTTAATATTGCATTATGAGTCAATACCTTATCTTTATTTTGAAATAATAACAGTAAGATTGCATATTCCTTTTTAGTCAGCTTAACCTCATTGTCACCAACACGTACAATATGCTTATTTGGGTCGATACAAATGTCGCCACATTGCAACGCAAAACTGACTTGATTATTAGTACGCAGTAACACCCGAATACGCGCTAATAGTTCATTGGCGCTAAAAGGTTTAGTCAGGAAGTCATTGGCCCCATTATCAAGCGCCGTGACTTTTTCCACTTCACCATCACGGGCTGAGAGTACTAATACCGGTAACTGGCTCCATTGCCTAAACTCCACTAGCCAGTCTTGACCATCCATATCCAAAAGCCCTAAATCTAATAATACAAGGTCATAACTTTGCTCACTTAAAAGTGCAAAACCATCCAGCCCTTTATCACAAATACTCAGCTCATAGCCACTGGCTTGCAGTAAGGTTTTTAAAAAGCTTTGCAACGGCGGAGAATCTTCAAGTATTAAGATTTTAGTCATTATTTTTTATCCAGATTAATTTTGCCAAGGCCATTTCTGTATCGTTATCTATCGTCAGTGAAAATGTGCCTTGATGAAACTTAGCAACTACATCGCAAATTACACTGCCAAGCCCTACACCTTCATCAGCACTTGCCTGTGGCTTGCTAATTAATTTATTGCTCAATAGTAATTGATAACTCACCGCTGACTCGTAACGGCTTTGGGTAAATTCAACAACCACCTCACCATCACCATAACGCCATGCATTTTCGAGCATATTTGCCAGTGCTATTTCTAACAGTGTCACATCGCCTTGGCAGCTCGAATTGGCATCAATATTTGTTGTTACCACAAAATGCGCTAATTGCTGCTGCCTACGTGCTTTTGCTTCGCTTAGCAAAGCTTGCAAGTTAATTGTTTGCCAGCACAGGTTTTCGCCCATTTTATTTACTCGGCTAAGCTCCATCACCTTGTCAAAATGCTGATTAAGAATTTTACTTTGCTCATAAATATTACCGGCCTGCTCTTTTATTATCGCTTCACTGAGTGTGATCTCATCATCGGCCAACATGCTTGAGGCGCCCATAATAGTTGCCAGTGGCGTGCGCAAGTCATGAGATAAACTGCGTAATAATGCATTTTTAGCACGCTCGAGTTCAGCTTGAACTGAAATTGCCGCCGACTGCTGCCTCAGTAATGTTTTCTCATGTACCTGATACAACAATGAAATTGCGGTATTTACGAAGCTCTTTTGTCCTTCAGACAGTAACGTTGCAAAAGCAAACCCCCCCATACTTCGCTCTTTATCACTTAATAGCATAAATTCGCCTGCCACTTGCTGACGCATTTGTTGAAATTGGCAAGTAATGACCAAATGCTCGCTAATAAGCTGCTGAAAGTACTGCTTTTGATCATCCAGTGTGTCTAAACTATTTAATCCTTTAGCCAGCTCATACAGTGTTCGACTATTACTCGCGTGTAATTGTACATCTCGCACCTTAGTGTTTAATTCGCCCGCTAACTGGCTGATCATCAATCCCACAATGAGCATCACGATAAAAGTAACTAGATACTCAATATTTTCAATATGAAAAGTAAAATACGGGGTAACAAAAAACCAATCGGTACACGCTACACTGACCAAGGTGGTAATGGCTGCAACGCGTCGGTTACTGCGAACTGCAACCCAGGCGACCCATAACAGCTGTAGCATCACGATGTCGGTGGTCGAAAACCAATCTCGTAACGGATAAATCGCCATAACCACAATGATCGGCATTATCACCGCCAAAAAAAATGCTTTATATTTGCTTGGTTTGCCCTGCACTTGATTCATTAACGATTCCTCTGACAATTAACTACATAGGTTACTGCCTTTTCAATATTGCCTCTATAAAGTTTTTATAAAGTTTTTTATCTCATTTATAAAATCTTTATAAAGCTTTGCAGTGCAGCGCTGACTTTACTATTTGATCCCGTATATTCAACTCAACTTTAGTGATTGCGTGTTACCTGCTATAGGTATTTGATAAGGCGTATTGATGATAAATTGGAAAATCACCTTAAGACTACTCGCCTTTCCTATTATTTGGATGGGAGTGGTACAACTGGTCTTTGCAGCGCTTTCATTATTTATTTTTAAAGACCGAGTTATTAGCGCGTTTCTTATTCCTGGCGCAACGATGATCTCTGTGGCTTTAGTGCTACTTATCAATTTACGTAAAACTGATCTAACCGCCGCAACATTCAGAGACGCACTTATTTACGCCACAGTAACGTGGATTATAGCCGGTGTGTTAGGCGCCATTCCTATTCTAGTCATCACTGGCGTTAACTTTAGCGACGCGGTATTTGAGTCAATCAGCGCCTTAACCACCACTGGCGCAACGGTGTTATCAGGGCTCGATAACATGCCTGCTAGCTTTTTATTGTATCGACAATTCTTACAATGGATGGGCGGTTTAGGCATTGTAATTTTTGTAGTGGCTATTTTACCTATGTTGAATATTGGTGGCATGAAATTATTAAAAGCAGAAACACCAGGCCCCATTAAAGACGAAAAATTAACTCCGCGCGTTGCCAGTACCGCTCATTATTTATGGGGCGTTTATTTAGCAATCACCGTACTTTGTACTTTAGCCTATTATGCTGGCGGAATGAGTTTTTACGATGCGATTGCACATGCCTTTACCACGGTTTCAACTGGGGGCTTTTCAACCCATGATGCCAGTATGTGGTATTACCACAGCCACTTACTGCTGTGGATAGCTAATGTATTTATGCTTGCAGGAGCGATTAACTTTGCCTTGCACTTCAAAGTAGCGCACAAAAGAGCCATTACTAGTTATTATCATGATGAAGAGACGCGTTATTTTATTTATATAGTCGTGCTTTTATCGGTTCTTTTAACCACCATGCTACTGCTTAAAGACAGCTACTCAAATGTACTTGAAGCATTTAGTTTCTCTACATTTCATATTATTTCTTTTATTACCAGCACCGGGTATGGCGCAGCAGGCTTTACTGACTGGCCAGCTGAGGCTGGGTTTTTACTGGTTATTGCCGGCTATCTTGGTGGTTGTGCAGGTTCAACGGCTGGCGGAAATAAAATAATTCGTAACATTATTGTTGGCAAAATGATTAATAACAATATTAAACAGCTACTTCACCCAAGAGCGATATTTACACTTAAATATCAAGGCTCACCCGTTAAAGAAGATGTACGCCATGCAATTATGGCATTTATGACCTTTGCTGTTGGTTCAAGCTTACTGTTTACAATGTTGCTTATGGCAACAGGTCTTGATTTTTGGAGTGCATTTACTGCGGTAGCTGCATGCGTCAATGTACTTGGCCCTGGGTTTGGTAAAGTTGGCGCTAACTTTCAACCAGTTTCAGACACCGGTATTTGGATACTCTCGGTCGCTATGATCGTGGGTCGGTTAGAATATTTTACTGTTTTTGCACTTTTTACTCATAGCTTTTGGAAAAAGTAACGAAGGAATACTATGGCACATTTTACAGTTATTGGTTTAGGCCGCTTTGGCATTGCAGCAAGTCTTGAGTTGATTCATTTAGGGCACACAGTGACTGGCGTTGATAGCAACCCAAAACTCGCCGAAAAGTATGTTGAGCACTTATCAGAGACAGTGGTATGCGATTCAACAGATGAAGCGGCGTTAAAGGAGCTCGATTTAGCAAATAGTGAAGCGGTCTTAGTCGCAATTGGTGAAGATATGCAGTCCAGCATATTATGTACCTTAGCACTAAAAAATTTAGCGGTTAAACAAATATGGGTTAAAGCCAGCACCAAAGCGCATCATACGATTATATCAAAGTTGGGTGTCTCGCGTATTATTCACCCAGAAGAAGAAATGGGAGTGCGCGTTGCACAAGCGCTAAACTACCCAATAGTGAATGATTATATTTCCTTAGGTAATGGTTTATACGTGGTAGAAGTGAGTATCAAAGCGCATTTACATCAAACACAATTAGGCCATTTACTAAAAGAAATCAAAGCGTCAATTGACCCGCTACTGGTTAAACGAGGCAAACAAACATTTGTAAAATTAACGGATGACTTTGAATTGCTCGAATACGACACGCTGCTGTTATCTGGTAACCGTGTACAATTAAACTATCTTGCGCCAAGGCTGTTATAACCATGGTTTTATGGCATCCACTAAAAACTGCTATCGAACGCAGCCCTAGCGGCAATAAAAAAATCAATGCTGCACCGCCGCTTATTTTGTGCTGCAGCTTTTTGATATTAATCGCACTAGGGGCTTTAGCATTAAAGCTGCCTTTTGCCACCAATGAACCTATTTCGTGGATACAAAGTGCCTTTACTGCAACATCGGCGGTAACCGTCACCGGATTAGTTGTGGTAGACACAGGCTCCACATTTACCCCTTTTGGCCAAGGGGTGATCGCGCTATTAATTCAACTTGGTGGCTTGGGTTTGATGACATTTGCAGTGGTAACCTTGCTGGCACTGGGTAACAAAGTTGGCTTTATTCAAAAAACAGTGACTAAAGCCGCTTTTAATCAAACAGATACATCAACACTTTTGAGTACGGCAAAATCAGTGCTGCTTTTTGCCATCATTATAGAGTCACTCGGTGTTGTTATTTTAACGCTGTACTGGCTCCCTGAGCTGGGCTTACAAACCAGTTTTTTCCATGCGTTGTTTTATACCATTAGTGCATTTAATAATGCGGGATTTGCGCTTAGCCCCAACAGCCTAATGCAGTATGTTGACGATCCCGTGATCAATCTTACCATTACTGGTTTGTTTATTATCGGTGGCCTAGGTTTTACGGTACTTATGGATGTGTATAAATCAAAACGTTGGGCAGCCCTTAGCACCTATAGTAAGTTAATGCTGATCAGCACGGTTATCATCAATATTGTAGCGCTGATGCTGATTTACGTTATTGAATATGACAATCCAAAAACACTGCAACCCTTGTCAGAAGTCGGTAAATGGCTAGCTGCTTGGTTTCAAGCCGTAACACCGCGTACAGCTGGATTTAATACCATTGCTATAGAAGAGCTGAGAAATGCCAGTACCGCATTAACAATGATGTTAATGTTTATTGGTGGCGGCTCACTCAGTACCGCAAGTGGTATAAAAGTAGTGACTTTTGTGGTGTTGATTTTAGCAACTTACAGCTACTTACGCCGCGATAAAGGCGTTACTGTGTTACGCCGAGAAATCGACAAAGAATCTGTTTATAAAGCACTGGCTTTAACCCTTGTTTCAGCGGGTATAACATGGCTGGCTATTTTTACTTTACTGATTGTTGAAGATGCGCCTTTTTTAGATGTCGCCTTTGAGGCTGTGTCCGCACTTGGCACTGTAGGATTGTCTCGGGGTTTAACTGCTTCTCTTTCTCCGCTGGGCGAATTTATCATTATGTTTTTAATGTTTATGGGAAGGATTGGCCCCTTAACCATTGCCTACTTTTTAGCGAGTCCTCGCAGTAGGAAACTAAGATATCCAAGCGCACAATTATCGATTGGCTAAATAGCAGAGCTGGGAGAATCTCAAACTAAATCCCAGCTAATACTCGCTCAGTGACGTACTAGCTTGATGCCATTTAAAATTCGCCACATACTAACAGACGATTTTCATAGGTTAAAAACACAGATAATAACGCAGACACCCATCTTAATTTCGTAATAGGTAGACTAAAAATTGATTGGAAAATAACAAGAAAATAACAAAGACACCCATTGTTAATTTATGGAATACAGCCAAAAATTAACCATAATGGTTTAAGAGCTTGCATAAAGATAATAACACAGACACCCATCTTAATTTCGTAATAGGTAGACTAAAAATTGATTGGAAAATAACAAAGACACCCATTATTAATTTATGGAATACAGCCAAAAATTAACCATGATGGTTTAAGAGCTTGCATAACGAATATGAGGTTGGTTAATGGTTCTGAATTGAATTGAATAAAATTTAACTATCGATACATTAATAAACTAACGACAAAAAAACCTTCAAACCAGCGCTTGCTATGCAGGAGAAAAAGCAGTTCATTTGCAGTAATCAACTAATGTAAGCTAACAAAACTCGTCAGCGCGAACCTTTATTTATCAGCTTGGTTATCAAACTAAAAGTGAGGATACCTAAAGCATCAGCAATTAGATCAGCGATGTCTAAGGTTCTACTAGGTATGAAGTATTGGCTTAGCTCTTCCAATAAAACGAATAGAAACACGACGCTCGAACCAATATACAAATTGCATGACAATACTGAATATGATTTTAGCTTAAACGCAAAATTAGCACCTAGAGTAAGCAAACCAAATAAACAAAAGTGCCCTACTTTATCGCCATAAGGAATAATTTTAACAAGCTCAAAGAAAATACTATGTTGCCCCGTATTAGCTTGGTATATGACCCATATAGTAAAGCTAAGAAAAGTAACTGACACAATAGTGATTAATTTATGCATGATTGTTTAATGCTATTGTTGAGTTACCAACCATAGCCGAATAGCGATTATGATTCAATCACTTAGTAATCTACTGCTAAAGCAACCATCAGATCCCTGCAAGGTCACGCTCGGTGATGCACTCGTCCGATGCCATTTCAAATTCGCGGCATACTAACGGGCGGTTTTCGTAGATTGAACACATTAAGGTATTGCGGTCGAGTGCTTGGCACCAACCATCATCGGCGCGTTTCATCACTTCGCTGCCCCATTTATCATATTCAATATAATGAAACGGCACGCCAGTGTCGGTCACTATACGCACTTCTAACTGACAACAACATGCTTGGCAATTAGCACAAGTAACAGGCTCAGGGGCTGATGTAATATTTTTTACTGCAATGACGGTTTCATCGGGGTGAACAATCTGGGGCATAAAGGCTTACTTTTAAGAATAAGCCCCTAGCATACCTGAGTGAATTTAACGCGCCAGTAATTTCGTTTTTATTTCACTGTAACGCTGCTGCTCACACAAACCAAAACCACTGAGTTGACGCACTTTGTTACGCGCAAATAACGGTACGCTCATTCCCGCTAAAAAGCGGCATTGGGTTTCAATACCTATATTATGTATACCTTTACTGGCGAGGTGACTAAGTAACTCATCAACCTTTTGATAAATTACAGCATCGTTAGCAAAGCTATGAGCGAGTGAATATTCAAGTGTTACAGCTTGGCCTCTACATACTGAGCAATGGCCGCATTGCTGTGGCGCTTGATGGTCGTCAAAATAACGAGCAAGGTTATAGCTCAAACATGTTTTAAGCTCGAAAAAGCGAATAAGTGCCGCAATACGCTTAATTTCAGCTTGCTCTTTATCAACAAAATAGCTGTGTAATTGCTTAGCCAGCTCAGGGTTACTGATTACCTCATTATGTACTTGATAGACTTGGGTGATTCGCTTTGTTTCAAGTGCTATTAAATTCTTCTCTGCTAAATAATCAAGCGCTGCAACAACGCGTTTGCGATCCACCTGAGCGGCTTGGGTAAGCGTGTCAAAATTTAGTGTGCCCCAGATTTTTTTAAATTGGGTATGGCTAAATATTAACTGTAAAAATGCTTGTCTATCAGCATCAAAGTGACCAAGTAAAGCGGCTTTATCAACCAAAAACTTATATTTAAAGTCGGCGTAATAAGCATAAAGTGGTGTTATTGCACCTTGCATTTCCAATTGTACTAACAAGGTTTTAAGCGCTAATTGGCGAATATTACTATCACTTGAAAGGCTGTATTCTTGCATTTCCCATTGCTGACTTTCTTTTGAGTGATCGCTTTGGTGTTGGCGAATATCGTTGATCACATGCTCAATACCGCTAAGCTCTGGGGTATCGCCATAAACAAAGTTTTCAACCGTGTTTAAGCCATCTAAATTGGCCAATGTAAAACACTGCGATGGTTGTCCGTCTCTCCCTGCACGACCAATTTCTTGGCTGTAGTTTTCAATCGACTTTGGTAAATCATAATGAATAACAAAACGGATATCTGATTTATCAACCCCCATACCAAAAGCAATCGTGGCCACTACTACATTAATTTTACCCGCCATAAAATCATCTTGGATACCATAACGCAGAGTATCTTCAAGCCCAGCATGATAAGCCACAGCGTGTAAGCCTTTACGGCTAAGCGCTTCTGCGACTTGCTCTGCACTATGTTGTAAGGTCACATAAACAATCCCTGGGCCCGTTTGCTCGCGCACAATATTAGCCAATGTACTTGCTTTGTCAGCGCTTTTCACGCTGAGTATCGATAAGTCTAAATTAGCCCGATAAAACCCAGTTTGTACAATGCATTCTGGGGTAATTGCAAAACGTTCACTCATATCACGCTTTACTTTTTTAGTGGCGGTGGCCGTTAATAATAATACCAAGGGAATATTGAGCTCATCACGATAGCGCGGCAGTTTTAAATAATCAGGCCTAAAATTATGGCCCCATTCGGAAATACAGTGAGCTTCGTCAACCACCAGCATTGAAATAGCCACTTGATTAATAAATTCACGAAATCGCTCGTTTTTAAAACGTTCTACCGAGACCATTAAGATTTTCACTTTACCGGCACGCACATCGCTCATTACTGTGTGACTTTGCTCTGTAGTTTGGCTTGAATCAAGGCTTGCGGCATAAATTCCCTTGTTATTTAAAAAACCAATTTGGTCTTTCATCAGCGCAAGTAATGGCGAAACAACCAGCGTTAGATTAGGTAAATGCAATGCAGTTAACTGATAACACAATGACTTACCAGATCCAGTGGGGAAAATTGCCAATGATGATTGGTTATTTAGCAGTTGCTCTATGGTTTGCTGCTGACCTTGACGAAATTGACTAAACCCAAAGTGTTGCTCAAGTGAAGAAAGTATCGATCCGCTCATAATATTTCCCTTTATTCATATTCCCTAATAAAGGAAATCATAGTTTGAAAATGCAATGTTTGCCATGGTAACTTTTTTTTGCTCTATTTTCTTGGCTTATCTATTTGTTCCTATTAAATTTTACTGACAAATCGTGGGAAAAGGCGCATTATAAATGCGTTGCTTGAAAAGGTATTTTGAACATTTTTGTTCAGCTCAATACCTAAGTGTTCTATACGTTTCATCATCATAAGAGCATTTAGGTATAATTCTTTTGAGGGCAATGAAATGATAACCACACATCCTAAAATCGTGATCATCGGTGGCGGTGCCGGCGGCCTTGAGCTCGCAACGCAATTAGGGCATAAACTAGGGAAGAAAAAACACGCCGACATTCTATTAATTGATAAAAATCGCACCCATATTTGGAAACCTTTACTGCACGAAGTAGCAACGGGTTCTATAGATGCCGATTTAGATGGGGTAGTTTACTCAGCACACGCAGCAAAACATCATTATAACTTTCAACTTGGCACTTTTTGCAACCTTGATAACGCTAATAAAACCATCACACTCAGTGCCTTTAATGACGAACTTGGCCATCAAATTTTACCACAACGCACCGTTCATTATGACTACTTGGTGATTGCCATCGGCAGCGTCAGTAACGACTTCAATACACCCGGTATTAAAGAACATTGTTTTTATCTTGATTCAAACCAACAAGCGGAACGCTTTCAGCACGCGCTACTCGATAACTTTACTCGGCTACATCAAGACGACAACCCACAGCATGCATTAAATATTGCCATTGTTGGCGGTGGCGCAACAGGCGTTGAACTCTCAGCTGAGCTGTATCATGTTTCTGACTTATTAAAACTTTATGGTTTGACAAATATGTCGGCAAAGCGCTTACACATTCATTTAATCGAAGCAGGCCCGCGTATTTTACCCGCCCTACCAGAGCGTATAGCAAACTCAGCGAAAAGAGAGCTACTAAAGCTTGGTGTTAACGTTAGAGAAAACACCCAAGTAAAGCAGGCAACAAATCAAGGATTCATCACTAAAGATGATGAACAAATCGATGCCGACATTATGGTATGGGCAGCGGGTGTAAAAGCCCCCGATTTTATAAAAGATCTCGGGATTTTTGAACTAACTCGTAATAACCAAATCATGGTGAACGACTATTTGCAAAGTAATAGCGATGACACCATTTTTGTATTAGGTGACTGTTGCGCGTTTACACAAAAAGATGGCAAATTAGTACCGCCTCGTGCGCAATCAGCC
Source organism: Pseudoalteromonas sp. SG41-1 (assembly GCF_014164575.1). Lineage (NCBI taxonomy): Bacteria > Pseudomonadati > Pseudomonadota > Gammaproteobacteria > Alteromonadales > Pseudoalteromonadaceae > Pseudoalteromonas > Pseudoalteromonas sp. SG41-1. Next base: position 471 of record NZ_JACJFL010000048.1, on the reverse strand, counting down.
CATCAAATGGCACAATGTGTTGAAAAAAACCTAATTGCGACACTGCGCCAACAGCCGTTAACTGGCTTTGAATACAGCGATCATGGTTCGCTCGTCAATTTGTCACGCTACAGTACCGTGGGGAGCTTAATGGGCAACCTCACTAGTAATAGCTTTTTTATTGAAGGCAAGATAGCCCGCTTTATGTATATTTCGCTCTATCGCATGCACCAACGCGCTATCCACGGCAGCGCCAAAACCTTTGCATTATGGATCAGCGAAAAAGTGCTCCGGGTCGTTAGACCAAAGATGAAATTACATTAAGCAACTAACAAGAGTAAGTGGAGCCGCCGCTTCACTTACACACCAGGGCAAGAGCATGAAAAAAATCTATGATTTCAATATCTTTTCAAGGTAATCTGTACTGCGCATAGCTTTTTTCTGTTTTGCGGGCATGCCTTTATTAAAGCTTGTTTCTGCTTTTAGCTGATT
>NZ_JACJFL010000047.1:0-36337 GCF_014164575.1 Pseudoalteromonas sp. SG41-1 | reverse complement strand
CTGGCTAAATACCATTTAAAACATTTAAAATATTATTTTTTATTATTAAATAAAAACATGATGGAAATCATCAGCTTATTTTATAAATCATTATTTTAGCTATATTATTTGTTATATTTATATTGACAAATAAAACATTATCTTTTATTATGATCAAGCTTTTTAAAAACAACAAAGGTATATCATGAATAAATAGGAGATAATATTATGCGAGAAAGAAGCAATAAACTTAATGAATTGGCTAATGATTATGAAACTATCATTAACGGTTTGTTAGAAAAGTTAAACAACATTGAAGACGAAATCATTGAGACTGGTTTTACTTCTCAACACAAAGAAAAAATAGACTACATTAAAGACAAAACAAACAATGTCATAGCATTGTTAACCGACAATGACAAAACCCCTATTACCGATCTGTTAGATAAGTTTAATGCGTTGAAATATCGCTGCGAACAAGTAGAAGCAAAAGGTAATAATGTACTTCTTCAAAAAATAACTATTCATAACAACAGTAAAAACAGAAAAGTAGGCGTTGAGATATGTACCCTTCTTGCTGATAGCGTGTTGTCTTCCAAAGAAAAAATACTTGGTGATTTTTCAGCCGTAGTCGGTGAAGAAGTCTTTGAAGACTTTGACTTCGACAATATTAGAAACAACGTTAAACGCTCTCTAAATGCTATTCAAAATGAAATGAAGCGTCAGGGTAAGGGTGATATTGATATCTATATGTGTTTTCATGACTTCCAAAATATCAATTTGGACGGTGATTTAACCTATTCCGATACCACTATCATTTTTTCTATTGGTGAAAATGCTTATTACTGTATATCGGACGGTGAAGAAACCTACATTGAGCGACTTGAAGAGTATCAATCAAAATCGGGGCTTTCCTTCGTTGAAGAAGTTAAAAGTGTAAGGGGTTTAGTATGAATGACAATAAAGTTGTAGAAAAAATAGAGAGTAATAGAAAAGAGATTGAGCTTATCTTTAAGTTATTCAAACGTATTAACAAAGAAGATATAGATCAGTTATCAGGAAAATATTTTTACGATATAGATTTAGACCTTGATAATAAAAAGGTAGAAATAACACGTTATGATACCTTTCTTAAAGGCAATGAGCATATGAGTGGTTATGTTATTAGCAAGTTAGGGTTGGAAACTAAGTTTCAGTATATCGGTAGTGATAAATTTGACTTGGTTGAACGTTGCGACAAGCTTGATTGTTTCTTATTCCCTTTCGAGAATGAAACAACCGTTACCATTTTATTCGACCAGATTTTTGACTTCTTCGAGCCTGAATTAGTTAAAGGGAAGATTGAAGCGTTTTAGATATAACGCTTCTTTTCGCTTAAACCCCATGTATTGCGGCAACTTGCGTATCATTTTCAAGCCAAAAACGCTATTATCTCTCTCTAATGTAGATAATCATAAGAAGAGTATATGCAATCAACAATCATTGACATATTAACCAGTGTGTTAGAAAAGGACGAAAGGCTTGTTATTGATGGAAAACTGGCTAAAAATAAGACAGTTGAATTAGCCCTCAACCTTGATTTTTTCTTTCTTAAACTATTACTTTCCAGCCCTGAACTTAAAGAACACTTTTTTGAAGATGTAGAAGGCTTACTTGTCTTTGACAAAGTTGCTTTTCAGCGATTTGTTAACAATAAATCATTTCTTCCTGATAGCTATACAGAGTTTAAGAACAGCATAGGTTTAACGACAAACAATCATTACCTTATGGAAGGCAATGATGTTGTACTTTCTTGGCCTTATAAAGATTGTGTGCTTGAAGGCGGTCAAACGAAAGAAGATCAAAAAAGACAAGAGATATTTTGGAATGAAATACTCGCGCCAGAGCAAGTTGATACGCTTTTATCTCCAAAGGTTTTATCTAACTTTGTTAAATATGATAGTCAGGGAAAAAGTGAAGATTTTGAGTTATCGAAGAATGATAACTTTATTATAAAAGGCAACAACCTTCTTGTTCTTGAAAGCTTACTACCTGTTTATCGTGGTAGTGTTGACTTAATCTATATTGATCCGCCATTTAATACCGAACACGATAGCTTTCTGTATAACGACAAGTTTAACCGCTCTACGTGGTTAACATTTATGAAAAATAGGCTTGAAACCGCTTATGAATTACTAAGTGATACAGGAACAATATACGTCCATATAGACCACAATGAAGGTCATTATCTTAAAGTAATGATGGATGAAATATTCGGAAAACATAATTTCCGAAATGAAATCATATGGCGTTATAGCGGTTGGAATAAAAAGTTAAAAAATGGCTTTGAAAGAAGACACGATACCATTTTCATGTATGGAAAAAGCGAAACACAATACTTTGAAAGCTATTTTGAAAAATGGGCTTCCAAAGAAGAGTATGTGAAGAAAAGAAAACAGAAATTGTTAGTTGATGATGACGGTAGAGAATATGTGTTGTCGGACGCTGGCGGTGGTAAAAGAGCTAAAATGTTTATTGAAGACGTTTTAGAGAAAGGTGTTGTTGTTGATGATGTATGGCATCTTGATAAATTAAATAATTCAGCCAAAGAAAGTGTTGATTTTACATCACAAAAGCGTGAAGTACTGTTAGAACGTATAATTAAAGCTTCTTGCCCCGAAGGTGGTTTAGTTCTTGATTACCACTTAGGTAGCGGCACAACTGCTGCCGTGGCTCATAAATTAAACAGACGATATATTGGTGTAGAACAAATGGACTACATCAATACGATAACTGTTCCACGCCTTATCAATGTTATTGAAGGTGATAAAGAAGGTATTTCAAAAGAAGTAAATTGGCAAGGTGGTGGTTCTTTCGTTTACTGTGAGTTGGTTGATCTCGCTGCTTCATACTCAAATATGATTGAGAGAGCAAAAAATACAGATGACATTAAATCTATATTGGTTGATTTAAGAGAAAGTCAACTTCTCGATTACAGGGTTAACCCTGATTTGATTGATAGTATTATTGATAAACTTGACGCGCTAACATTGGAAGAACAAAAGAGATTACTTATTGATTTTCTCGATAAAAATCAAATGTATGTAAATCTTACTGATATAGAAGACGAAACTCATGATATTTCCGATAAAACAAAGAAATTCAACAATCAGTTTTATGGGGTTTAATTATGGTAATGCTTCATGAAAAACTAACCACTTATAAAGAAATGACAAGTGAAGACGCTTTTTCTTCATTAGTCGGAAAACATATTACTGATAACTTAAACCCTAAGTTTGAAATACGCCCTTATCAGTATGAAGCATTTGGTCGTTTTGAGTTTCATTATAATAAACACGTTAAATCTAACCCCGATGAACAATTAAATGTGCTGTATCACATGGCAACAGGATCAGGTAAAACCCTGATAATGGCTGGTGAAATACTTACTTTATACAGGCGTGGTTATAGAAACTTTTTATTTTTTGTAAACAGTACAAACATTATCAGGAAGACAAAAGAAAACTTTATCAACAAGTCTTCTTCAAAGTATCTTTTCAATGATGAAATCATTATTGATAACGAGAAGGTATTTATAAAAGAGGTAGACAACTTCGCTACTGCTAACCCTGATAATATAAATATTGTTTTTACTACCATTCAAAACTTACACATGGTTATGAGTGCGCCAAGAGAAAACTCATTAACTATAGAAGATTTTAAAGATAATAAAGTGGTCTTAATATCAGATGAAGCCCATCATATAAACGTTGAGACAAAGAAAAAAGTTTCTAACGAAGAACTTTTGATTTACAACAGTTGGGAAAGCACTGTTAAACGTATATATAATGCTTGTAGTGAAAATATAATGCTTGAATTCACTGCTACGGCTGAATTAACTGATCCTGCGATTGCTGAGAAATATAAAGATATTGTTATTTTTGATTACCCTCTTAAAGAATTCAGGATCGATGGCTATTCAAAAGAAGTTAAGGTCGTACAAGTAGATAGTGAGCCACTTAATAGAGCATTACAGGCGGTTATAGTAAGTCAATATCGAAGAAAGATATTTGAGAAAAATAAGATACTGATTAAGCCCGTTGTTCTCTTTAAAGAAAAAACAATTAAAGGTAGTAAGGAACACCATCAAGCGTTTTTAGAAATGATAAACAATTTAACGGCTAACGTTTTAGAAGAGTTTAGCCGTGGTGTCGATCAAGACGGTATTGTTTATAAAGCATTTCAGTATTTCGAAAACCATAACATCAGCCTTGAAAGTCTTGCCCTTGAACTTCAAGGTGATTTTGGTGAAGAAAATACGTTAGAAGTTAACAGTAAAGAAAGTGTCGAGTTTCAACAAATACTTTTAAATAGTCTTGAAGATAAAGACAATGAAATCAGGGCTATTTTTGCGGTTGATAAACTTAATGAAGGTTGGGATGTTCTAAACCTGTTTGATATTGTCCGTCTTTACGATGTTAGATCACCAAAAGAAACGATTAAGGAAGCACAGTTAATAGGTCGTGGTGCTCGATACTGTCCTTTTAGAGTGAATGACGAACAACCTCTTTACCAAAGAAAGTACGATATTCTTGATAATACGCAAGAAGCCCATGAGTTAAAGGTTTGTGAAGAGTTGTATTACTATTCAGCACATAACCCTAAATACATACAGGAACTAAACAAGACATTACGAGAGATAGGTATTACTCCACACGTAAGTATAGAGATACCATTAAAGCTTAAAGAAACCTTTAAAGAAACTGAGTTTTATCAATCGGGTTTTGTTTATACAAATAAACGCCTTGCTTATGATAGATCTGATGTTGAAGGTATTGATAATTCATTAATTAATACAACATATTCATATTCAGTAAAAACAAACACTTCAAGTGAACTTAATGTGTTTGACACTACGCAAAGCAAGAAGTTGGAAGTTAAAAATAAGACTTATTATATTAAAGATTTTGGCTCTCATGTTATAAGAAAAGCCTTATCAATGGTTAAGTCATTAAGCTTTAATAACCTTCTCTATTACTTTCCAAATCTCTCTTCAATAAATGAGTTTATCAATTCAGATGCTTATTTAGGACGTATGAGTATAAAGATTAGTGCGAAAGAAGATATTATTAATAATTTGCCACAAATTGAAAAACTTAATGCCGTGAAGTCGTTGCTCTTAGAGCTAAGTAATAAACTTGATAAAGAACGTGTGGACTTCATAGGTTCGACTGAGTTTAGTCAAGAGTTTGTTAAGACGGTATTTAAAGACAAGATACTTAATATCGTTAATGACGGTGATACTAATCAGGAGTTTGGTATAGCTCAATCGTCTACATTTAATCGTGAATTAGTGTTAGATCTTTCAAATAAAGACTGGTTTGCTTTTAATGATAACTATGGTACTTCCGAAGAAAAGTACTTAGTTAAGTATATTGACGAAATGATTAGTGATTTGAAAAATAAATACGATGAAGTCTATTTATTGAGAAATGAAAGACATTTGCGTATTTATTCTTTTGATGATGGTAGACCATTTGAACCTGATTTTGTTTTATTTTTAAATAAGAAAAGTGAAAGTGTAAATTTCACCTATCAAATATTTATAGAACCAAAAGGCGAGCACCTTATTGAAAAAGATAGGTGGAAGGAACAATTTTTGGTTGAGTTAAAAGTAAGACATAGAATAAGGCAAGTATGGCAAGGTAAGCACTTTATTGTTTGGGGTATGCCTTTCTTTAATCAAAAGCTATCGAAAAAAATCTTTGAACCAGCGTTTAATGAAGTATTGAATGAGAAGCCACATTAAGTGGCTTTTCATATATAACGCTTCTCTTTTTCGTTGGCTTCTATCACCTCTCCACACGCCTTTTGATAACCCTGATACATTTCCTTTGGTATCTTTTGTTCGTTGTCATAGAGCTTGCTACAAAGCTTCTCAATGTTCTCTTCCTGTATAGCCTTCCAGTCTATACCTTCTAAGCCTTCAATGGCGTTATCAAGGAATTGCTTGAATTGCTTAAACTTGTCCTCTTCATTGGCAAGTGTATTGAAGCTTAATGAAAGCAATACGAAAGCGATTAGTGTTTTCATAGTGATACCTCCTATCAATACATCATGAACAAATCAACGCTTTAGTCAAATGATAGAAATAGAAAATTAAAATACTAAAATTACGGTTTTAGTTTTTTTTATTTCTTATTTCTTTATTGCTCTCCCTCCACAAATTTCTATTTGCCTTCGCATCACCATCGTGTAAATAAACATTTCTTTTTCGATATTTAAACTCTTTTGGAACAATCAAATTACCACTATTTAAAAAAAATTCTAATGTATCTCTTGCCATAGCCATAATTTTATTTTTACTTATTCCAAACTCTTTCATTACTATACTTTTATTTCCATTCATATCTATACCATTTATCTTTGATAACTTATATAGAAGTTTATAATTATTCTCACTACCTGTCAGTTTAACACCCTTCCTTTCTAGATAATTGAAAAGCTCTTGTCTTTCTTTCATTTCACGTTTCCTCTTTATTTTGTGTAATAATCTTTATTCTTAAGCAATTATCAAATCTTTATTATATTTCTTTTTAAGCTTCTCAAATAAATATTCAATTGGCTCTATGATATCTTTACCGTGTTTACTGTTTTGTAATTGCTCTATCTTGTCTACAACTGAGCCACTTGGAATACTTTCAGCAAGTATCTTTAATGCTTTCTCACCTCCAAAGGCTTCTTCACACAAAGTCCTGATTGTTTCGTCCTCTGCAGTTGAAGAGAATGCCCATCGTTCCATAGGTGAAAGTGTATTAAACAAGTGCTGTATAAAATCGCCTTTCTTGGTTGTGAACTTGGCTATGAAAGGTACACCTTCACTTGTCGCACCATTTAGATCAGTTCTTACTATGTCTTCAACGGTTTTAGGTAGGTCAAACTTACTACATATTTTTTCGTAGTTATCACCGCCTGACATGATAAATTTGCTATTACACATATCTAAAAGCTTGTCATCAAAGTCTTCTACAAGCTGAGAGATAAGACATATAGACGTTTTCCATTTCCTACCTTCACGCACAAGTTGTATTACTGAGCGTTTAAAGTTGTCTAAGCCTGACGTTCTGTGTAATTCGTCAACAACAAAACGTTTTGGTGTTGCCTGACATTCTTTAACAAGTCTTATTAAGTAGTTTTTATATTGAGAAGGCGCACCACATTTCAATGTATCTTCACGTAGTGTAAATTTCTTGGTAGTGATATATCGAGCAAGCATATAGAACATACCTGATTGCTCTTTTGCTTGTGCATCACCTTCTGGCGCAACGTCATTTAGATCGAGTGATATAACCCTTGCTTCTTCAAAATCGAGCAATGTAGGCTCGTTTATCATAGGGTAGCGTTTTATATTCTCGTTAATATTTCGAATGAAGTATTCAATGTAATTTTCACCACTATCAAACTTCGGTTTTGAATAGGTGGAATTAAGGCTACTGTTGCTATAAACAATTTTTACTAAGTCATCTAACTTTGGAACGGCATAACGCTGTGCTCGTTTTGCCATTTTGTAATTTCCTATGGCAAAAAACTTGTCAACGATCCACCACCAAGAGCGGTCTTTTGGTTTAAACGCATTCTTCGTTTCTTGTAGCTTCGCAATCTCCCTATCAATTAATTCGTCTTTATATTCTTCATAGACTTTTGGTTGGTTTTGGTCTTTAAATTTTTTGTAAGCATCGTCAACAACATTGGCAACCATTTTAGATATTGTGCTTTTTTCTTGATCTGTACCAAATGGCACAACCAAATGACTGATAAAAGCGACTATGAATTGCTTTTCAAGGTTGTTTGGCTTCCTACACCCTAACTGTGTATCAAAGACATTTATTGCATCTTCTACACTGTTAGAGAGCATATGGTAAACCGCTTCACCATGACGCTCTTTCGGCAACAAGCTATGTAGTAATCTAATCAGTCCAGATGAAGATTTTCCTATATCAATGATACCGATAAGCGGTAATTTCCCCCTTGCTAACTTACTTGTTTTTGGTTGTAGGCAAAAAGAAAAATTACTGTAATTAGACCAAACAGATTTACCAGAACCAGGCTTTGCGAAGATAACTTCACCCCATGACGATTGCTTACTACTTGCTACCTCATAAGGCATTATCTTTCCGTCAAGCGACCTGTTGATAATACAACCTTGATCCCAAATATTTGCTTGTCGGGTTAAAGGTAGGTTGAATAGAACATTATCTAATGTATCTAAGAAATTATTACCTGATATGCTAGGTGTGAATGCTGGTATGCTATTGAATAAACCTTCATACGGATCGTCATTGGTAAACCTAACGGTTTGAGAACCCCATGACTGTATTAATTTAGAAAGTTTCTGTTTGTTCTTGTTTAGTGTCTTTAAGTCATATGCCCATGTGTTTAATGATATGCCAGTTTTAACAACTGAATGACTACCTTCATTAGCCAAACTCTCATAGCTTTCAATACTTTCTTTGATAAGGCGATTGTTGCTCATCGGAACCCATGCGAAGATTGCCGACAAGAATTTTTTAAGTCCTATGTTGTTAAGTCCACCACCGTCTATCTTGAATGAAATTTGAAAAGGCGTTTCTTTATCAATGGTTGATAATAATTCTTGAAAGCCTGTTTTATCGTCCTGTGGTGTTTCCACAAACATAGACGCAATATACTTATCTTCAAGTTTTACTGTATCACTGTTTACCTTCTCTATATCGCAAGGTATTAACTCTTTGGCTAAGGGTGAGTGAAGTAGATATGAAATATCATTTTCTGGAATAGTTAAATCAGTTTCATTATCACGCTGTACTATCTTTTTGTTAGGAAGTTTAGGTTTCCAAGTGTAATCAACCAAATCACTATTTACAGAGCTTTTGATACGGTTTCCAGCAATATCTATATCTAACTTCTCAATCGCTATTTTAGTTGCTTTAAAAGCATTCTCTAAAACACTACAGAATGAATTATGCTTGTTTTCCAGTGTTTCATAGTGAAAATCTACTGCTTGTGATTTACTGCGTGGACTTTCAGTTTTAAGATCTTCATTTATCTTTTCTTTTTCTTCTTTAATACTTTCCTGTATTAGTGTTGGTCTACTCCATACTACTAAATAACTTTCTTCATATACCGTATGACTAAGTAAGTTATTAATCTTATTTTCAAATAGAAAGTCAGCGTCCATTTGAAGGTTTTTAGCTTCATATTTAAAAGGCTTAATTAAATCTTCAAGCTTTTGTTGTGTTCTTTCAGGATCACGACTAAAAAAGAACTGTATGCTATGTCCTTTTTCTTTAAACGATGACTTTAACTTCTTGTATAAATCTTCTGCTAATTGATATTGTTTGTCGTTACTTTGTGCTAACTCTTTTATACCCTTAACTTCATAGACTGAAACAAAAGATCCATCCCTTGCTACAAATGTATATTTGTCGCTTGCTGTCTCTAAAAAACAGTAATCTTCTAAATCGTAGTTTAACTCTCTTTTTATATTGCTAAATAAAATACTTAATGCTGTTGTTATTTTTGTTGCGATACTCATTATATAAATTCTCCCTATTCATACAATAGTTGTATCATCAGTTTTATTTTAATCAATGTTTTAATCAATGTTTTATATATATTTTTTATATATTATTGACGTTTATATTTTTTGATATAACTTGAATGAAGTAGTATTTTATAAAGGGAGAACAATTATGAAAAGGTTATTGATAGCAGCTTTATTGTTAACAAATAATGCTTACGCACAAACGAATGATTTATTTAAGGACAATACTTTTGATAAAAAAGAAGTTAATGATCCAAAGAGTGAATTGAGAACACAAGAATTTGAGTTAGGTTTACAAAGTAAAATTGCCGAAGAGAAATTACGTATTCTTAGTCTTGAAAAACAAATAAAAAAAGAACAATTTATTCTTGATAATGTACCACCTGAATATATTGGTAATGAAAAAGCATATTATGACTTGGTAAAGAGAGAAAAAATGAAAACTGACTTATTACCTACTATCGGTGAAGGTAGCCAAAATAAGTTTCCAGTCGAGACATACACCATAGACCAAATAGAAATGATACCTATATTTGAAGAACGTAAAGAGCCAAAACCTAAGCCACAAATTGAAGTTATAAAAGAAGCACCAAAACCTAAAAAAACTGCTGTTGTTGCTTTGCCTAACGAACCTGTTTCACCTATTCAGGTAGACGATGATCTTTCTCAATTAGAAGCAATGTTATCACCTGAAGAGTTTGAGAGAGTTAAGCGTATGTATAAAAGGCAAAGCGCTATTAAAAACCCTAAGCCAAACAAAGCTATCAAAATTAAAGCTCAACCTGACTTTGAAATCACGGTTGATATTGACGGTGTATATATATTTGGTATAAAGAAATCAGCCGATATCACGTTAAACGTTGTTTATCAAAATGGTACAAGTGAAGAGAAAAAATTAAAGGACGTTAAAGAAGGTGAAATGGTGAGAGTATTTAAAGATAAAGTATTAATTGAAACTATCACTTTTCGTGAAGTTATATTATCAAATATGAATACAGGTGATATCTATATTGGTAGTAAAAATCTTAGATAGAAGAAAACCACATATATATGTGGTTTCTTTCATTTTGCTATTCTAAATTTGTTCTTATCTACTCTTATCAAAAAACCTGCTTCGCATAAGCGTTTAATAGATGCTGATATGTTTGGTTGTTTTTCGTATAACACGCAAGCTAAGTCCTTTTGCTTAATTTCAAACATTCTACCTGTCATATGAGCATAATTTTTATTTTCTAATAAATAACTAAAAAGTTTTAAATCACTCTTCTTCACTGGCTTTTGTTTATCAAGCAAGGTGCTGATAACCGCATACCTTGTACTTAATTTTTCCTTAACTGTCATGTTTCCTCCATCAAGTGTGCATATAAATAATATATATAATTTTTTTAATTCATCAATAGTGCAGCGTAAAATAATAATAAGCATTGATAATTGCCATTCTATAAATAAAGTTAGACAAAGTAAAAAACAGTACTTTCCTTACTAAAGAACTCATGCCGTAAAACATAGTGTGAAGGTAAGAAAAGATAAATGAAAATACCGCTAAAAGCCCTTCAGCATTGTTTATGTTTTTTGTCAAAGCAAACCAAATAACAAACACTATAACAACATAGTTAAATACTTTATCACTTTCACTCTTATCATTTAAAAAACTCATTATCTTAATTCCTATAAATTAAAGCTTGATACTTATTTCATACTCCTTAACTCATCGTAGTTATAACCCCCCTAAAGTCAAGATGAAGTTTTAAAACGACATATATATTTTATATATAATATTGAATGTTGATTTTTATATGATATTTTGATTTCATTAGGGAGATTAGAATATGAAAGGAAATTTATTTTCAAAATATCAAAAAGGGTTAACTTTGCTTGAAGCCTTAGCTGTCATAGCATTAATGGCAATTGTTATGACTTCACTATTGTCTTATTACAATGACTACATGTTTGATAAGCGTGTTTCAATGTTTGCTAAACGCCTTTCAACTATTCCATTAGCAGTATCAAAACGAATAAGTCATGATGGTAGCGACTTCGTATTATTTGATGAAAATGGCGATAGGACACCCGAAGGTGATAATGAAATTGTCTGGACTGACAATAATGAAATCAGGAAATTATTCAGGCAATTCTTAACAGGTAGAAATAACAATTGTGGTTTAGTTGCTTCTAGCTGGAATGCTATAAATGACGATGGAACAAAGGACGGGGGTAATGAGTACCCTATCGAAAAAACTGCTCTGGTAAACTGCTCTTTATTTAAAGATTTTGTACCTTTCGATTTAAACTTCCAAGCGGTATTAACCAAAGATACTCAAACTGAAAAAGTTGATAAATTTCACCTATACGCAAATTTAACAACAAGTGAGTTGTATAGTGAAGAGTTAGGTATCAGTGCTATTGGTACACTTATCAATACAATTAATGATTACTTTTCAAATGATATTTTAGGCTCACCTAATGCTTATGCTGGTGTAATGAATACGCTGGAAGATCCCTATGACGATACACAATTAAACAGTATTGAATGCTTAAATGAATTGGTGGCTGGCAATGAATGTAGCCTTATCATTTCACTGGATCTTCAAGGTTCTAATAACGGTCAATATTTAGAGATTAATGGTAATAACTCTATGTTGGCTGGTATCTCATTTAGTGAAGGTGCTAACGCTCAAAAATGTATCTGGTGGCAAAACCCTGACAAAACTGCCATTGAGTTAGGTGTGTTCAGTGAAGGCACTGACGTATCAATCTGGACGGCAAAAGAAGTCGATTGTGGTGTATCAGGTGGTAATGATAGTCCACTGGTTGAAGCGGTGTTAGATAATCAATATTCCACAAATTATATGATTACTAACCCTACAAATCTTAATCACTTATGTAAGGTGTATGAAGCTGACAGTGAAGGGCATTTAGTTGATTTACCAAGTCAAGTGAATGACGGATCGACTGACACTACTCCATGTGGTCTTTTAACAAATGGCGATATTATACAGTTAGCAACCGAACAAGCATTTATCGGACAAGCTTTTATTAAAGACGTAATAGCACAAGAAGTCTTCTCTAACGCCCTACAAATAAAACATAACCCTGCTTTTGATAATAGAGTGGAAACGGCTGATAAAGGCGTTGATGCTATTCCTGATTTACTTACTAACCCTACTGTATTGATTAATGTAATGGACGAAAATTCAGCACAACAATTTACGGTTGATAGTAATGGTTATACCCATGTGTTAGGCACGTTGGAAGTAGACGAAAACGGGCTATTTAGACAAGACGTAAGTGTTGAAGGCAACATGACGGTTGAAGGTTTTGCTTCATTTAATATGTCTAATGGTACTGACGTAATCTTTGGTACTAATGATCTTACTTTCAATCGAGCGGCTAACTTTCAAATGTTTACAGGTAATGGTCTTAACCTCGATATTTTAACACCTAATGCTGAGATTAACCTTCAAGGTGATAATGGCGTAAATATTGGTGCTTCAAATGGTGAAGTGAATATCACTTCAAATGACAATATTGAGCTAAGAACAAATGGCGATGTCATTCTTGATAACGCTTATACCACTACTCACGGTATCAACGGGCAGGTTTATGATCCTGATAGTTTAAATACATTGTCTAATAAAGAAGATTTAAGACTGATTACCAAAGCTGAGTTAGATCACTTATCTCAATTACAAGGTAAAATCTCATATCACTCTACTGTCAATATTGAAGCTGGTATCAATAGTGTTGTGGCAAAGCCTGATTGTTTAGATTTTGTGAGAAATAACCCTGATCGTTATGCTGGTACGGATGCTCTAACCAAAGCATTGAATAATGAAGGTTATAACCATTCAAGATTATTTATACAACCTGTATTCGCTAAAACATATAGTGAAGCGTTAGGTGATAATCAAGTATTAGCGGCTCATGCCGTACATAAAAATGATAGAGAGTGGGAAGTTTACATGTATCTATCAGGTGAAGGTATAACTGGTACAGGTGGTAGAGAAGATGGTATTGGATCTGCGATTGGTTTAATTGTTTGTGATTATAATGGAATAATATTTAAGAATTAAAAAAGTGGCTACAAAAATAGCCACAAAGGAAGTCCAAAAATAACATAAAAGAATAAAGATTAATATGTCACAATTAAAATTATATCATCATTTATCGAGTTGTCTACATCAAAAAGCAACTAAACATTTGACTTATAATAAAAATATATTATTTTTAAATATATAAGGGAAAGGGAGAAAAGGAAAAAATGAGCGCAATTTACAACAATATTATTAATGATAGGCGTAAAGATAATACCGTAAAAAAAAATTTAAAGAAAATTTATAACTTAGTATTTGAAGAAGGTGAAAAGTACTTAGAATTTACATTTGTACCTGCCATGTTCTTTATTGGTGTTTTGTTTGTTTATGTTCCTCTATCAATGTATGAAACCTTTATTCAAGATGATTACGAAAACAATTTAGAAGCTGAGTTGAAAGTTGTTGAAGTTAAATTGATTAATTCTGGTAGTTTTCACGATTATGCTGATAGTGGTTGGGGTTATGATAAGGAAAATAATCTGTATACTACCCCTGTTAATAATCATAAGGTTTGTCTTATTGTTAATCAAAAACTGAATGTAGCTCCTACTCATATCAATACCTGTAATAACTCAAATAGTTGTTGTGCTAGTGATAACGCTGGTAATTACTTTATGGTAGTTGATACATTGGTAGAAATAAACCCACTCAAAGTAGCGTTGGCTAAAAGGCGTTTAGATAATATTAAAAGAAATATATCTTTTAAATTATAAATCTTTAAATATATGGCGGCATATATTTTAAAAAATATAAAAACAAAGATTTATAAAAAACGCAATATATAATGAAATATATTTTAAAAATCATTGAAAAGTCTTTATAACTATTTACAACTCACAATTAAATGCTATATTTTAATATAGGAACAAAAAACATTATGAATGAAACATACTTTTTACATAGCAAAAATTAACAACCACTACTTATACGGAAATACAACAAATCTTTATAAGATTACCAAAGCGTTATTAAAAGAATATAACGATTGCGATTTTCAACACTCTTATTATATAAACTTTAATACAGGTTGCCGTGTTAAAGACGCAAGACACGCACAAACATTAGAAAAATCATTTGATACTTTCTTATCACCTATAAAAACAAACAAAGGTGTACCTGAAAGCTACAAGTCAATCATAATGGAATTGCTTAACACTTATGTAAATCATAGCCATATCAAGATTAAACAAGGCTTTAAACAATACTTTGCTGAGAATGTTAACTTCTCAAATGTAGAACAAAGAATGCTGTTTAACTTGTTTCATAGATCAACATTTTTTCAACACGTTTACGGTAAAGCACCTAACAATAGAGAGTTGTCATATAGCCGTTCGAAATACCATGTTAAGGTTAAAGGCGCTATGTTAGATACATACCATGACTATTCATTGTTTCAGTATATTTTGTCTCACAAAAGTTTAAAGGTGGACGTTGTTTTCCGTGAATTTGCTGACTACTTCAACATTACTTCACGCTCAAAAGGCTCTATTGCTAAAAAAATTGTTTTAAAGAGCATTGAAAAGCTTTCTACACAAGTGGTAGACGTAAATTACCTATGTGATATGGAAGATACTAAGTTTCAGTTATTGAGCTATCAGGTGAAGGCTGATCGTGTATGCGTTAAGTTAAACCCGATTTTCGAAAACTTAAATAACTTACGTATCAATACTCACTTAGTTGAAGAAATGTACTTAAAAGACTTGTCGCTTTACGCAAGGACGATTTACCCCGTTATCTATTCTTTTCACCAAGTAGAGAACACTATTGATAAAGACTTATTGCTTCAAAAGTTTAGCAACAAACCCACACTACAAAAACGTTTCAGTTGTGTTTTACAAGGCTTAAATGAGCTTGTAGAGAAAGGGCTTATAGTAAGTGGTAAGTATGATAGGAAAGATAGCTATATCATTTATAAACCTAAGAAGGTGGCACTGTGAAGACGTATTTATATTGTTTCAAAATGGCAAATGGTATGGTGAAAGTAGGTATTAGTACTGAGATTTACAAACGTATTAGAACCTTACAAAACATCTATTCTCAGATCTTAAATAAAGAAAGCTTTGTGATTGAATTTGATGACTTAAATACCGCTTACGAAGCAGAGCAAGCCATACATAACCTGTTAATCAATCAACGCTTACAAAAGATTGCGACTAACTGGACGTTTAGCAATGAAGGATCAACAGAGATATACCCTATTTCTTCTTATGAGAATATAAAAAACCTGTTTACTGTTTATGCGTCTTTATATGGCAAAAACATAACATCGGGCTTGTCTAAGGTTTTGGTTAAAGAAATTGGAAATGTTAAACACGGTAAAGCCCTATTACACCGTTTCTTAAATGATAATCAGGTATTCAAGCCTGTGAAAGCAAAACGCAATACAAATGAGAAAGAGCGTATTGACCTGAGTTGTAATAGTTATGATTTTAAGGTTTACACCTATCAACTTGACGCGATACAAGATCAAATGTTCCTAAACTACTTCTTATCTTTTAAACAACCTGATCTAAAACTGGACTTCAAAACCGCTATGAATGATTTAGGCTATAAGGACGTAGCAGGTTTCAAGAAGACGCTGATGAGTAAGCTTGAAAAACTAAGTCAGGTGATTTTTGTGGCGAAAGACAAGAAGTTTAACAAGCAAATCAGGTTTCGCTTATTGGACTATACCTTAAACTTTACAAAGCATTGTCAAAGACACGTTATGGCAGTAGGTGAGATACACATTACCTTTAACAGTTATGTGAAAGAGATTTTTAATAACAACCTAACATTAAGAAATTACAAAGATTTTCAAGGGTTAACTAAGCCTGTTAGCGGTATTTTACTGAATAACCTACCAAAGCGTAATCATATTGAGAATAGAGCAATATGCCTAAATGACTTTAAGGGTATTACCACCTTATCGAAAATTGAAGCGTCTTTAAAAGAACTTAAGAAAAAACAACTAATTGCGAACTGGAAAATTGAAAGAAATCATGTGAATATAGGGATGGTTTAATGGGTTATGGTAGCGTGGTGGTCGCATACACTATGAAAAAGATCAGTGAAGAGTGTGAGTTTTTAGATAGATTTGTAAAGTCGAATAAAAAGCACCTGTTGTCGCAAAGTGTTAAAATGTACGGTAATGCCATAGACGATGGCAATACTGATATAGAAGAAATTAAACACCATTACTTTTTTAATGGTTTAATTGTTTCTCAAAGAGATATTATTACGAATGGTGTATTTGATTTTAGAAAATACAAATTAAATAGTGTAGAAAACTTCTTAAAGAATGAAATTGACGAAGGTGAACACGAAAATTACAAACATAAAATAGAAAAATTTATAAATTTAAAAATATTTTAAAGTAATGAATTGACAATCATTCCATTTCCAAAAAAAATTAAAAACTATTGATTTAAAATAAACTTATTATATATTGATATTATCAATGATTATTTATGTTATTCTAATCATTGATACCTATTTTTTCTTTATAAACTATAACACCTCTTTACGGGGTGTTTTTTTTTGCTTCATCATTGACTAAGCCATTAATTATATTACCTTAATTCATATAAGGGAGATATATATTTATGTGGGAATTTTACGCTCAAGTTGTTGGCTTTGGAAGTGCTTACATTGGTTTTTTTGTACCGTTACTTATTTCAATCATTCTTTTCATTTTCGTAGATAAAAAAAGTTATTTTTCAAAAGAAAACTTAATTCTACTCGCTATAAGTGTTCCACTAACACTTTATTTCAGTTTTACAAAAGAAATCTATATTGGCGATACACTGTATCATAGTGGTCATGCTGTCTGCTTCTATGCGATAATTTACTTCTTTTTAAAATCAAAACAAAAGCATAATAGACAGATATTATTTATAAACACTTTCTTTACGCTTTATCTAGCTGATATTTATATTGTCCTACAACGTTATAACTTTGAGAACTTTTCACATACTGGTATCGGTGGTGCTGGTATTGTTGATAGTCTTATAATTACCCCATTTACTGTTATAATTTTCTCTTATTTAATGACATATTTACATCGAAATATGCTTGGAATTAAAACTATTTAAAAATAATTTAAAATATTATTTTTATCGAAAGCCATGTATATAGATGGGTGTAGCCAGATCTTAGATCTTTTTAGTGTCTAACATATATTTTATATATTGACAATATATTTTTTTATTGATATCTTAATCACCGTCAATAATGACTTAACCAATTAAAACGCAGGAGTTTTAATGAAATAAAAATTACTTTTCAAAGGGGTATTAAATTATGAAACTATATTTAAAAAAGGTGATCCATAGAGATAACAAAACAATAAAATTTGATCGTATTGAGAAATACAATACAACGTATCTACAAAATAATCTTTCAAGCTATAAGAATGAATACCATTTAAAAGCTTCATGTCTATTTTTAAACGCTGCTTATCAAAGTCGCAATGCTTTGATCTCAACTGCCGCAATATCAGCCGTATACAGCTTTATTAAAGGTGAGTTAGCAATTGTATCGAATACAAAAGCAATCATAGATAGCCTTCCAGAAGAGAGCGAATACCAAAGTATGCTGTTCCCTGTGCCTGATTGTGATATGAACAATGTAGCTAATTGCTTTAATCATATTTTTAATATACTTAAATTTTTCTATTTCAACGACAAAATAGACATATCTAAATATATTTCAGTATTAGATCCGACCTTTAAGCATTTCATTTTAGAAAACTTAAAAGAGTTTGGTTTTAGAACAGAACAGTGTGAGATCTTCCTTTACAAAGTTAATGAAGAGTTTGAAGAAGTAAAATACGTTAAAGAATTAGCGGCATAAGGGGATTTCAAATGAAATATTCTGTTTATGAAATTACCCACGCTGATACTTTATCAACGGTACTTACCAAGACAAGCGAGATATCGGCTGACACTGATTATTATAGCTTTATACTAAACAACTATCTTATGAAGCTGAGAGAGCTTATAAGATCAAATAAAGAGTATGAAGTGCTACGATATTTAGTGTTTAAGGACAATCTTAAACAACTCAATCTATTCGAGCATATAGCGTCTTGTGAGCTTGTATATGCTTTGCTTTCAAATGTGTATTCAATAGCGGCTGAAAAGCCCTTATTGATACTACCTAACGATCAAATAGAGAGTAGTAAAGACACGATTGTTATTCATGAGTGTGTTGATATGAATGGTGAACCTATGGGCGAAGTATTAAATGATAACCCTACACTCTTTGATAGCTTAATGAGAAAAGCAATAGAACAAGGTGATATAGTTTTTAAACCTAACTATCAATTTGATCCGTGTATCAAATATACAGCAAGTAATCTTTTTAAATTGGGGCTTAATCTTCATTAAAAAAGAAAGGAAGGCACTAACCTTCCTTTTTTGTTTTCTTAATTACAAAAAGCTGGCTTAGTCGTGTCTTTCTCCATTTCGAAGACCTCACCACAACTACCATTTTGACAAGCTTGATAGGCAAGTCTATCAGGGCTGTTAATCACCACTACTGGATCATTTACTGTATTAATTAGAGTGGCATTGGCTTCTGTGATACCACCTGTGCCTGAATAGGTGTAAATGTTGTATTCAATTCCATCAAAAGCAGCACCGATTGAGCCAAATTGTGATTTATACAACTCACAGACAGGTACAATGTTATTCATACCTTCAAGATAACGATTATCAGTATTACCTTCATACACATGATTAACCTTTGAACGATTAACCGTGAATAGGTTTTCAATACTTGTTAGAGCGGCATAAGCATCTGTACTCCCTGCTCCACAACCTAACTCAAAACATTCCGATACATTTCCTCTAATATCAAAATCAATACTATTAGAATTTGCTTCTAAAATGCGCTCAATTTGAATTGGTGTTAAATCAGGGTATTTCATTTTTAGACCACCAATAACTGCTGATACTAATGGTGCGGCAAATGATGTACCTGATACAATATGATAATCACTTGAAAGGTTATTAGCGTTTGTCATATCAGGTTTAAGAGCCGTTATGTTGCTACCTGCTACCGCGATATCAACCGTAGTGTTTCCATAGTTTGAAAAGTCTGATCGATCACCTTTCAAATTGTCTAATGAAGCTACGGTAATTGTACCTTTACACCCTGCAGGGCTAACACCACTGGCATTAGTATTGTCATTACCTGCCGCGACAACCACTACTACCCCCTGCTCTACCGCAAAGTCGATAGCTTCTTGATAGAACCCCGTACAACCAGCAGGGTTATAACCACCAAGACTTAGATTGATAATATCAACAGGACTGTCAAGATCAGGTACACCTACGACTTCTCCACCTGACAACCATACAATAGCGTCAATGGTATCACTATCAGGACAACCCTGATAACCACATACTTTCGCGTGAAAAACCTCTATATCTTCACTGTTTAATAAGCCTGTCATACCTAAACCATTATCAGTATGTGCCGCAATGGTTGAAGCTACAGCTGTACCATGTCCGTTAACATAGATAGTTCCTGTATCGGGATCAACGTTATTGTCGATATAGTCAGCTTTACGTTCTACGTCTACTAAGCCATTTTCAAAAACATCACTGGTTAAGAAGCTATAACCACCGTTATCACTCAAATCTTCGTGATTAGAACTACCGCTATCAGCAATACCGATACGCAATTTTCTACCTAAATTGTTTTCAATATTTTGCTTAAAGGCTTCAAAATTACCATTAGCTGCGTTTTCTTCCTGTGAACCGAAGTAGTTTTGAGTCGAATACAGAGGATCGTTGTAGTAATTCCCATCCCAAGTCGCACCATTCGCACTCATAGTAAAAGACTTTTTTACCTTTACTGCTCCATTCAAAGCGGCTTTACTAATCTCGTAATGTGCGCTTAACTCTTCCATTGTTTCATCAAGGCTTTTTTGAGTAGTAATTTCAAGCAAGTCATTACCTAAGCTCATTGTACGTAAATGTTTAACCTTAACACCTAAATCTTCATTCAAGCGCTCTAAGAACTGAGAAGACCACATTTCGTTATAGTATCTATGACGTTTATACTCTTCACGCTTAAACATTTCCCAATTTGTTTCTTCACCTGTTAATTCTTTCTCATATTCAGGAATACGTTTTAACTGTTTATGGTGAGTTGGGTTAGTAAATTTCACGATAACTTGAAACACTAAACCGTGTTCTTTTTTCTCCATAATAATGTCTCTCGCATCAAAGTCTGTCGTAGTTTGAGCGATAGCAGTAAGGGTGATCATTGCGGTAAATATAGCGATAATTAACTTTTTCATTTCTATTACTCCAAGAGAATTTTGTTATTCAACAATATGTGTATGGTTAGTCTTTGTGGTTATGGCTCTTAACAGTCGGTATTCTTCACTGTATTGCCACTTATCACTGTTGAACTCGCCATAGGTGGTATTGCCGATAAACTTACTTGAATGGATCTCGTATTCATCAAGCCACACAAAATCACTGGTAAACTGGACTTCAAATAGGTTTTCGTCTAATGCTGCTAACTCATTAATTAACGGTGTTATGCTTCTACCTGAATTAGACATTTCAGGCATAAACTGATTGTTAAAAATGGCAATATAAGCATTTAAGTGTTCTGGATTTTCATTAAAAACATTATTATCAATGTCGCTTTGAAGCGTATATAAATATGTTTCAATTAACCCGTAAGCACTGCGATTATCAGCATAAATTTTGTTGTCAAAGGCTTCTTTTTCCGTTGCGGTAATCTTGCTTACATTGAAAAGGTAATCAGTGTAGAAATAACCAAGAGCATTAAATTCTCGTGTTTGAGTTAATGAGTTTTCATACTTCTGTTTTACTTTTAAAGCGGCTTGGTTTGCTTCTGTGTTGGGATCAGAGACAATCAATATTTCGAAGTTAACTGTGATAGGTTGATTACCGTCTAAGAACAGTAGAGCATAACCATAACTTTCACCAAATGAAGCATTGTCATTAGTTTCTATAACGAATTGTCCGTCTTCGTGTGATACAAACACTTCATTAGTATCGCCATACCAGTATTCAATACGCTCGAATATCACCCCTTCTGGCTTATCGTCTTCAATGGAATATGGAAGTACTTTGGTTTCATTTTTTGAAATTCTAAAAAACGGTTTTTCATAGTCCATAATGATTTCAGCACGATCAGCGTTATCTTCTACAAAAGCGCCACCGACATATGCTGTATTACTGTCAAACTTACCGTCATTGACTTTGATATTGAAAGAAATAAAACCATCTCGGTTAATATCGCCTGTTTTTAGTTTTAACCAGCGGTTAGCACAATCAATCTCATACTGAAAATTTTCAGGTAAGTTAGTAGCTTCATCAAGCTCTAACGAGCACCAAAAGTCTTCATTACCGTCTTCGTCAGTAATATTAAACACTCGATATACTTCTTCATTCGCATAGATATCTGCGAAAGTATCACCGGTAAAAGTTAATACAGGTGCGTGATTGTTTTCGTCTTCTTGATCTTCTGTAATTACATTAACAGTAAATACATAGTCTTCACTTCGATTGCCAAAACTATCTTCCATAGAGAAAGACACTCTGTTTTCACCTTCAGTTAGTCCTTTTACATCGAAATACCCGTTATATGGCTTTACTTCGATACCTGCCGTATTGTTATATTCAAGTGTTTCAAATAAGACTTCATCACCGTCAGGATCGATAATTGAGTAAGTAATAAACCCAAGGTCTTGCCCTACCATTACTTCAAAGCTATTAACGTCCATAGTAATTACGGGTGCTGAATTATCACCGACTATTACTGTGTCATTAACTTTGACTTGTACTGTTCTGCGCGTACTTGTTTTGCCATCACTGGCAACAACGGTAATGCTCGTTTGTTGATTGGCTGATACTTCACCTGCTGTAATGGTTAAAGTATTGCCTGATACATTGGTACTTAGGTAATTAAAGCTTTCTTCAATGGTAATGCTTACGTTATCACCGTCTGTATCGCTGTATGACAAACTCACTTCCCTACTTGTGTTCTCGTCCATTTCTAAGCTATTTGGATTAACAGTCAGCGTAGGTGCGTTATTAGTAGGTTGCGTTGGTGTTGTAGGTGTATTACTGCTGCTATCGCCACCACCTCCACATGCGGTTAGTAATAATATAAATGAAAAAACAAATATATTTTTCATTGTTTAACACTCCATATAAGTTAATAAATTAAATATTTATATTTTTTAATACTTCAACATCATCATGGATTATTATTTTCAATTCATCAACTTGTTATTTTAATGTTTTTATAACCTTTAGATGTAAAAATATTCATTTACAGTTTGATGGTTATAAAAAATAGATTATTAAATAATGATCTTTTTAAATGATAGTGTAAAAAGCAGCATTGATGGATTGATTAAATTAAAAAAGTGGTAAAATAGAAATATGTTTTAAAATTTAATTTTCATAATATAAGCGCTTGGCTATGCCGTTTAATGCGCTATTCCTCCCCCTTAATGTTTGATTGGTTATCTTTAAGGGGTTTTTTAAATAAAATTTATTAATTCTTTATCTATTTTTTGCTTAATTATGAAAGGACTGGTATCTAATATCTTGCTTAACAGTATGATGAATGGTGAATAGGTCTTGTAAAATGATTTACGTAGATCGTGGGTATGAATATCTTCTTCAAAAAACTCAAATAATTTACATTCGACTATTTGATTGATTGTATCAATGCTAAACCTGTCTTTTATCTCTTTTGATAACTCGACTTCTGTAAATGCTAACAACACTTTGGCATAATCTACAACACACTTACTAAACCCTTGACCAATATCAGTCATAGCTTCCATTACAGGCGTATACCCCTTATTATTCTGGATGTTTAATAAATCGATGTACTCTGGAAAACAGGTAAGAAAAACATACACTTCTTCTAAGTGCTTAAACTTACAAATATTATGTATTAGTGTATTACCGTCTTGATCGACTTCCTTTAAGTCAAATCTTACATACTGATTAGCAAAGGCTAAAAAAGTCTCACCATTTTTAAGTCTAAACATTTGTTCTTTTATTAAATCAGGCACTATATCTATTAACTTATCAACAATTGAGAATACTACGGGACTTTTGGTATCTTTATAATAATTACATAGTCTAGGGAATGGTGAATAAAGGCAATGCTTGTTTGACAATACAATAAACAATTCAATAGCAGCTTCGGTGTCATCGAAGTCCAAAGCCTTATTGAATAACTCTAAAACATTATAATTTGTCATATTGCCCTCACTAAAAAAACATCAGCATAGTTTCATGTTTTTCTATAGTCAAAGGGAAATTTAAATATTTCTTTCTGCTTCTTCAACATCTTTTAAGATCGTGTCCTGATCTATATCTTGAATATAAGATAATAGCTTAAGCTTTTTATCGTCTATCTCTTCAACACATAGTGTTTGATATGTGAAGGAATAGATCACTTTCTTATAATCTTTTTCGCTTAACTCTATGCTGTATATTGACGATAAGTAATCAATTATCTTTATTAAGTAATCATATTCACTGGTATACAGTAGACGTTGAGACATGAGTAAATGATAGATAAAGTAGATTGAATTATTATTAGTTTTTGAAAACCATCTATCTTCACCTTCTCTCGGATGAATGTAGTTTATAATTAATCTTTCAGCTAAATCACTTCTTCCTTTTATAAATAAAATATCAAGTAATGTAGGTGTATATAAATTTTTGTCCTTATCATTCATAATCATTGCGTTATCGGGTGAATTATCAACAAGTGCTTCATAACTTACTGTCGTAGAAAAACATATTTCTTGATAAATAACAGGGAATATTTCATAAAACTTGTCGATATTGACTAATGTATAACTGTTAACAGGTGCGCCTAATGATTTTATGACGCTGAAATAGCGAAAGAAATGTGGATCTCTGTGTTTTTGCCATTGCTTTAAACCTAACTCAATAGCGTTTATGTCAAAAATTGAAGGATCGTTTATCGACATATAATCAAATAAGGCTGCTTCAATATTGTTGCTGTATAGGTTGTCTTTAAAACTTTCTGTATAAAGTAGTTGGGTAGTATCTAAACACTCCATTCTTGTTATCTCCTTGTGTATAGATACATCCATAGCATGAGATATTTTTAATTCAATACTTGACATATAAAAAAGCCACTAAAAATTAATTTAGTGGCTAGGGAGCGCCGTAAAGGACTTTATAACAAGGATGTGCGAATTGATTAAAAAAATATAAAGGGAAACAATAATCAACTGCGAGAATTAATATATAATAATTATATTCTTTAGTCAACACGTATAATAAAAATAAATTGACTATTTATATTATTTATATATAATAAACATATATTTTATTTTAAAGGTAGAAATATAAAAACAAATATAGGAGAACAACAATGAATGAAAAAGACTTAAAACTTCATAGCGATAGCTATATTTTAGACTTTTCAAAAAAAGATCATTTAGAGCATGCCATATATTATTGGTACAACGAAAAATGGTTTAAGCATTTAAAGAAATACACACAACAAAACCTTAACAACGCCCCTGATTTATTTATACCAGAAAACATATTAGAGTTTATTGCTATACAAGGCTCACCTTCACAACAATTTAGTATCTTTTCTCGTATCAGTAATGCTTTTCATAACAATGATAAACAATCACTGTATCACCTCTTCTCTTGCGGCAATTTAGTTAGTGCTTTCAAGAAGTGCCATGAGCGTACTTACAATCGTATTTTACAGAAACACCCTGCGATTGATTGCCTTGCCATTAAACGCTCAGTAGCAGCGTATTAAGGGGGTTGTATGTTATCAAGAGAGTTAATTAACAAGCCTTTAAGCGAATACACGGATCAAGAATACAAAAGCGCAATGAAAGATATGCGCGAAATGAAAGAGTGTTGCCCTAAAAAGGGAATGATTAAGTTGATAAAGCATCAAGCCGATCAATTCAATCTTCGTGGATTTCAAATGTTTGAAAAAATGATAGACCTAACATTTTGCTATCTTACTCGTAGACCTTTCAAAGAAGGCGATCAAGTGTACTCATACACCCTTCAATGGTTTACTTATTTCCTTGAAAAGTTAATCGTTGAGCGCAAAAACACTGACGTTTTAGGTGAGATAATGACGGAATTTTCATTCTTTGATAAGTCGTTTCAAGGGCAATGTATGACACCACCAGATTTATCTAAAATGGTTAATGAGTTATTGAATGCTAATAGGGAATGGAAAGAAGAAAATTTAATTTCCGATTTCTGCTGTGGTACTGGCTCTATGCTCTTGCCTAAACTTGGTATGCCAAAGGAAGATCATTTGATTATCTTAATAAATGATAGAGATAAGGACATGACTAAGGCTTGTTTCATTCAACTATGGCTTAACGCGCAATTTGCCTTTCTTGAAAAGCGCTTCAAGCAAATAACAATATTTGGCTATGTGTCGGACGCTTTAATTGAATACTCACAAGGTGGTTGTAAGCGTTTGGTGGGTGCGACCATTAGCGATAATGGTATACAAATAGATAATTTTAATCATTAAAAAAGGCGCTTATTGCGCCTTATCTTCAACATACTCCCCTTAAATATCAGTCATATTCTCTTTATCACTATCAACATGTTTCTCAATAACCTTGATATTATTTTCAGGTGCTTCATAGACTACATAGATAATGTAAGGAGTTGTATCAGTACAAAACTTCATTCTGTTGTTAATATAAAAACCTTTAACCGTATCACCTTCAATCAAGTCAATAGAGTTCTTTTTAGACCAGCGTGAATAACGAGGTATAACTTGAAAATCAGCTTCACCCTCTTTTTGTTGGTGAATGGTATCAAGATCCATTTGGTACTTACCATAGTACGTGTAGTCCACTTTACAAAACTCCTTACCAAAACAAATATTGTTATATTCGTCTTCTGTAATAGTGTAAGCGCCATACTTATCAAAAGGTAAGTGAAACAACGTATCTGGTGTGTCCTTGATTTGGTGATCTTTGGTATAGATAGCACATTCTTTTGACTGTGCTGTTGTTATAGTGGCTAATGCTAATAATGTTGTTAGTAGTTTTTTCATATTTTTTCTCCCTATTTTTTCTCTAATTTTGTCTTTCGTAAAAACTTGCTTTAATTGCCCATGTTCCTTCTTGAATGTTGTATTCAACCTGTTTTATTTGAATACTTGGCTCATTCATAAGTCGCATTACAGAAAGCATTGATACAAAATTTTCCGACAAATCTTTTACTGACATAACTTCAAAATCATATTCTCTTACAAATTCAGCATATATTTCTTTATCAACAAATTTTTTACCCTTTTTATCACTATTTTCTTTCACAAATCTTTTCCAATCAGGGTAAGTTCTTGATAGTTTTGGTAACGACCAATTATATAAATAATCTTGTTGTTTTAATAAGATATATTGCGAAGTTGAGTTGTCTGTAAACTCATTATTGATTTTGATAGGTTCAGCTTGTGTTTTAGCTAAACTTAAAATATCACTGTATTTAAGTTGAAGACGCAGAACTTCAATATCA
This sequence comes from Pseudoalteromonas sp. SG41-1, assembly GCF_014164575.1. NCBI lineage: Bacteria > Pseudomonadati > Pseudomonadota > Gammaproteobacteria > Alteromonadales > Pseudoalteromonadaceae > Pseudoalteromonas > Pseudoalteromonas sp. SG41-1. The sequence continues at coordinate 9,152 of NZ_JACJFL010000047.1, read as the reverse complement.
ATAAGTTTCTTAATCTTGTCTTGCTCTTTACTACCTAGTAACTCTAACTTTGTTAATTTATTACTATCTTCAATCAACGAATAAATATTATTCTTATAGTTAGCAACAATTTCAGCTTGCTTTGCAACTTCGATATCTCTTAATGAAGCAAAGTCAGTGTATTGAGAATATTTTAATAACTGTTTTTTTTTACTTTCTATATCAAAGTTAGCTTGGAATATATAAAAATCTCCTTTATCACTCCCAAAGCCTAATGGTTGAATATCTATACCGATATTCTCTTCAATCACTTCCAGTGTATTAATAACGTCTTGATATGTTCCTGTGCTTTCTGGTAAGCGTTGAAATATAAAATAGAACATAGTTTCATTTGGCTGATTACCTTCACTTTTGAATATAATTTTTGACAGTTTCCAGTCATATATAAAGAAAGGAAGATCAAACAACGCAGTAAGGTTGTCGTGTATCTCTTTTGTTGAATATAGGTTAGAGTAGTACTCTCTTAAAAACTCTTTCTTACCCTGTTCTACTACGTCTTTTTTGGTTTTACCTGTACGCTTCTCTTCACTCTTGTAGTTTTTTAACTCTCCTTCAATCTTCATTAATGGTGATAAAACAACCTTTTTTTTAATATCTCGGTGAGTATCATCATCGTTATTACTATACCAGTAAAAGATAAACCCTAAAAAACAAATACAGATTAAACAACCCAAAAGATAACCCAATAATAATGGTTGTCTAACAGGTTGAAGTTGATAATCTTCATTGCCTTCAAAATAATCGAAATAGTTACTATCTATATAAGTATCAATTGATAAGTTAATGGTTAGATTTTTATCAAACGCCACAATCTTTTTGCTTATTACAGATGTACTTTCTTTAACTTTTTCTAACAGTAAGGTGAAATCATCAAAAATTAAGTCTTCTTCAATTGAATGACGGTCAATGATAGAACAAAACCACCACTTATCTTTTAGTCCTGTTCTTGTTTTTTCCTGATATTCATAAATAAATATCGCGTTTTCAAGGGTTTCACTAAGACACTTAGCACCGACAATAGTGTTGCCTACATTATTCTTAACAAATGCATAGTTAATTGATTGATTTTGTAATTTTGTGTGTGTGAAATAATTATTAGACTCCGCTTCTTTTTTAATATCTTTTATTACAAATGATTTTATTTTTGTTTTAACATTTAACTTTTCTTCCCAAGATAAGCCGATAATTATTTCGCAACCTTTACCTATACTTATTTTTTTAGCCAAAGCATTATCTCCCCGTAAATATCTAATAATACTGTTGTAACATCAACAAATAATTAATCAATATTTTATATGAAAAAAATATAACTTTTTTCATTATATAATTGACAAAATGAAAAATAACAATATATTAAAAGTAGGAAGATGACGCAATTTCTCCTAGCTTACTTTTTCATCTTCCAAAAGAAAGGAAATCATCAGTTTTAATGCTCTCTTTGTACTGATGTTTTTCTTTTTTTTACATTACCTACTTGATTTTTTATAATTTATGATATTTTGAATAATGGAGACATTATAATAAGGAAAAGTATCATGGAAGAAAAAAGATCCATTAAAGATATAGAAACTACATTAAAAAACTGCAGCATTAACCACGATAAAATATTCAATTCAAAAGTTATTAAAAAAATCATTGATGAACATTATGAAAATGTATATAGAAGTTTTGATTATGAGTTGCATGTATCAAACTTAGATTTAGACAATGAAATACATATTATTTACGGCCAGTATTTTTTAGACAAAATAAACATCTATGAAATGTTTACTATCATTATTAATGGGAGTAATAGTAGTAAAGTGATAAGAACTTATGAATTATTAGTTAAAGAGATTGTGGAATTTAGTAATTTCATTCTTAGAAACTTAAACTTTGATTTCAATTTAGACGAAATAGATTTTATATTTGACGGTGAATTATTAGAAGACAAACCTGATGAACAAGCGTCAAAAGAGATACCTGATAGTTTTACTGATTTGGTTATGTTTTGTATTCAACAGCAAGATTTTGAAGACTTTACGGCTAACTTTGGTAGATTGTTTAGTGGTTTTATTCTGTATGATGCTGGTTGTCCTAATGTTAAAAAGCTTTTTTCATTGTTTGATATGGACTGTGAACCTGTACTTATAGGTATTGAGACTGTTGCTTATAACTTTGATTTAATAAATGGTGTCATTCAATGTGATACTACTGATACATACTTGCTACCATCTCATGATTTCAATGAGATTAAACCCTTCTTGCTCTATACCTTATTGCTTAACAGTATTAGATATAGCGATAAGAGCCACGTAGTAGCTCAATGTAAAGAGTTAACATTAATTAAGAGCAATTCCATAGGTATCACAAAACCATTATTTAATGAGATTGTGGGCTATCATAAAGCTTTAAACTTGTTTCCTAAAAACACACTTAGTCATGGTTATGATATTTACAGCTTTAACTTTGATTTTTGGCAACAAAAAGATCGTATCAATAAAAATGTAGCTCACTTTTTTTCTGTTGTTCGCTTTGATACTTCTGATCTATTGGTTAAGGAATTTATCAAAAAATCATTAAGATATACAGGGTATTTAGTCGATGTGGGTAATCAAATGTGCTTCTCTACGGCTATGAAAGAGATTTACTTTGAAGATAACGATGAAATAATTAATGATAAACATATTTTTGAAAGTATGTTGTATTACTTCATACACCATGCCTTTTTGAATGATAATTCCTTGTTTAATGAACGTACTACTGTAAGTGGTTATGCATTACCTGATAAATACTTGAAATATAATGACTTTCTTACATTGCGCACTGTGTTGATTGATAAAATAATGGTAACTGATATGCTCTTTAATGATTATCAAGAGCAAGAAGAACACGAAAAAATGAAGGAGGAAGCTAACAAAAATATCTTCGTAAAACTTATAAATAGTATAAAAAAATAAGGCTTGGTTAGCCTTATTTCTTATTCTTCACTTCCTATTAAACTCAATTCAGCTTCAAGGTCAAACGGGTCTACAAGCCCTTCGAGCATACGTTCCTCAGCGTCTTTCTGTACTGTTATACCATTTAACTTTTCTCTCCAGTATTTCATTGCTTCAAGTTTCTTATCTTTACTCAACAACAAATACATTTCTATATCAGGTCTAACCGTTTCAGCAACTACCGTTCTACCTACAATACCACTTCGACAATGCTTACAACCTTTACCCTTAAATCTTATTTTATCTAAATTATCAGGGTACTTAGCTTTTAATCTTTCAAGTAATTCATTATTGATTTCTTCATTGTTAAGGCTACGGTGTAGTCGTATGATTTCGTCTGCTTGGTAAGCTTTTAGTAGCTTTCTTTTAATTAATTCGTCAAGCAAGGTTTCATTATCATGATCATTCTTTGATTTAATTTCCATAACAATTTCAGGATCAACCTCATAGGTTGTATATCTATCATTTAAGATATATTCATAGTTAATACGTGTAGGTATTACGCCATCCTCTATTTTCGTAGAGCAATGTTCGCATAGAACAGGTAATAACTTTTGATAGATTAATCCTGATATAAAGTTAGGTGAAGAAAGTACTTGCTGTGATACACCTAAGTCAATCAAACGATCTAAAATACCAAATGCTGATGCTGCGTGAATGGTAGTTAATACCTTATGTCCTGTCTGTGCTGCTTCAACCGTTACTTTTGCGGTTAACCCATCTCGTATCTCACCTATCATCATTAGATTAGGGTCAGATCGCATTGCTTGTCGAATAGCTGACGCAAATTCTGTTCTACCCTCGTCTTTTGAATTTTCTCTGTTTACTGGTACTTGTGTTGCGTTTGGTATGTAGTACTCAGGTGGATCTTCAATGGTGATTGCTTTTATATTACCTTGGCTATCACGTATGTATTTAATAATTAAGTTTTTAAGAGTGGTTGATTTACCCGAACCTGTTGTACCTGCTATAACAGTTAAGCCGACACTTTTACCTAACATAAATTTTATGTTGCTGGTGTCGCTTTTTGAATAACCTAAGTCTTTTAGCTCTTGATAACTACCGTCAGCTTGGTATGGTAATAGACGTAGTACCATGTCAAAACCATTAGGTGAAGCGTGTAATACCGATATTCTTACCCTTACTCTTTTGCCGTTAATCTCTCTATCAAACAAACCATTCAGGTTGCTTTTTTCGTCAAATGTCTTACCACTTTCACCGCCTTTCGCTGGAAAGACTTGATAGAAGATACGTGCCATTTTACTTGCTTCATGTCCGTACATATAATCGTAAGTCATCAACAAACCGTTAACACGATAACGAATTTTTGCTTTAGCATTGTCTTCACGCTTCTCAATATGTATATCGGATGCGTTAAGCCTTAATGCTTTTTCAATGATCTCTTCTGCCTTCTTAATCTCATTTGTTGAAGTTTCTGTAATAACGTCTTGTGTCGTTTTACGTTTCCACTCTTCTCTTATTTCATTGATTAAAAATGCGTTTGTAGTCTTGGCTATTTGAAGTGTTAGGTGGTTGTTATTACAGAATTTATTGATACGTGATAATGCCATTGCGTTACTGTTATCACCTTTACAATATGTAATAACAAATAATAATTCGTTGCTTTCAATGTAAGCACCTTTTTCATAACGCAATATTAATAAATGTTCTTTACTATAACTACCTAACTCTAATTTTTTATCAGTGTAAAGAGTCCATTCATTACTTTTGATATCATCAACACTCGATATAGATATAATTTTACTCATAATTACACCTCACCTTTATTTATTTTTGACAAATGTGTCTCAAAATTAGAAGGTAAAATGTCTTTGAAGATTGTTTTATTCCAGTAAGCAATATCACTTTCAAAAAAAGATCTATCAGGTAGCCATCGTAGATAACCTATATTTTTATCAATATTAGTATTACCCTTGCTTAGATATTCAATAAAATAATCAACATCAGAAGCACCTTTTGAAAATAATTTATCAGTCTGTAAACTTCTTCTTTCTAACTCTTTATAGACAATTTCGAAGGTATCTATAATCTCATTATGTTCTATATCATCACTAACAACTGTATCTTTTAGCTTCCAGTAAATACGTTGTATATCAAAAATTTCTTGCTGTGATATCTCATAGCATAAGATTATTTTTCCTTTGTTTGGTGTGAATAATAGGTCAATATTTTGTGTGTAAAAGCATAAATTACAACAGTGTTTATCGTTGTAATACTTCTCATGCCCTACTGTATCTATGCCGCAATGATCGCAAACACCTTGTTTTTTTTCTGGTTGTGTTAAGTCATATTTGTTTAATTGTAGTAATAAGTTTCCCATGTAATCTCCCTTTATATTGTACTCCTTCTAAATAACATATTATAAATATATATTTATTCAATATACTATTAATAAAAAACCATTATATATTGCGTTTTTTAATTTCAGCTAATTAGGCTATTGTTATACAAAAAATATATTAGATAATGGAAACAACAGAAAAAGAGAGATATATGAATAATTACACATTTTATAAAAGCAATGAAATGAATAATTTTAAATATGGCAACTTTGTTGTTATTGAAACTGTATTGAAAGGTAAGGTTAGTGATTTCGAACAATCATATATATTTGCGACTAAGATTTTTGATACAAAAAACAAAACAGATATAACCTCACACTTCAATAAGTATCTCCCTTCCGATGTATTCCTAAACAATCAAGTTTGCTTCAATACCGATACTGATAAAGATAAATCAACACTGGTAAAAGAGATTAAGATTAACGAATTTGACGAAAAGAAAATGAGGGCAAGAGATGAATTAAGCGATTACATTTTATCGCATAGTGTTCTCAGTAGTATTAAGAATATTGTCAAAAAACAGTTGATGGTAAACTGGCGCTCATACTTAAAAACGTTCTTTCAGGACAACCAAATCACAATACATAAGATGAAAAATATTGTGTTAAGCTTCATTGAAGGTGTGTCATATCACAACGCTAAAACACTTGATTTTGCTCGATACATAAACACAATGGAAGATCTAAAAGTTGAGTTAGGACGTTCTATTACAAGTAAACATATTAAAAGTTCACTTCCTAACTTGTATATAAGTGAGAGTGAATACAAAGAGTTGCCTGACGCTTTCTATAAGGAATTTGCTAACGTAATTGTAGAAGTATGCTTGAAAAGTCCTGATATAAGTAATGAGATTATCAAAACCTTAATCGGTGAATTGAGTACATTTAGTGATGGTGATATTGATAATCTTAGAAACCTGCTTGTAGATACTGACTATCACAAAACAGGTTCGAGTTCTCAAAAATTGAAGAAGAAAAAGACAACGAGCAAGTTAACTCGTTAATCATTTTTCTTGTAATGTAAGGTTGAATACTGTTTTTATCTGGTCGGGGTTATACTCTTCTTTATCAGCACTGATTGAAGTATCACATAACCTGCCTATTGTATTAATACCTTTCTTTTTATATTCATTGTTCTTGTTATCATAGCTTTCAACAAAGTTATTTATCACTTTGTCAGTCATTTGAAAACCTATTTCAAAGAGCATATCATTCATATCAGTTTGAGAAAAAAACATTTTAGCTTGCGTAAATTCCTTATCGCTGGTGTTTATTTTCTCATTGAATACTTCTCTATCAATATACTTTACAGGCACATGTGATGTGCCATTGGGTGTATAAATATTCATTTACCTAAGTCCTCCCTAACGTTCTTTAAACACTCCACTAATTCATCTCTTGTAGCGATAAGCTTTGGGTGTGGGCTAACCTTTATTAAATTATTTAATCGTTCTATCTCGATTTCCATCTCTTTTTCTTTCTCTTCGTATATCGCTTTAATACGCATTATTGTTTGTCTATATCTTTCCATGTCTACACTCCCTGTAATGGTTGATTGTTATTATTTTGGCTGTTGTACTTGTATCTAAGAGTTAAAATACGTTTCTCGATTGCTAATCTTTTTTCCTTAATCTCTAACTCTTCTGCGTGGTACTTATTCTTTATACTTTCTAAATTGATAAGTTCATAGTGATCTACTAATGTAGCGTCCTGTCGCTCGATAGGCTCTACTATTTTCTCAACATCAACCTTTTCCTTCGCTGTATTAACAGTTTTTGGTTTCATTTCATCATCTTTTATTATATTTTTTTGAAGCTTTTTACCAAAAGCTTCTTTGTCAGTTAGCTCACAAAGTTTTACACCACTTATATATAAAGCCTGCTCTAACATTTCACGTTTATTAAATTTGTTCAGCATATAAAGCACACACTCTTTAACAGTTTTCTTATAGGCTCTATTTAATTCTATGGTTAAGTTTACCGTTGGGTCGCTCATAGACTGGAAATTGATTGTTTTGTTCTTACAGTCAAATACAATATCAACATCATCATTGTCGGAAGATAATAATGTATCGATCCAGTGTTCCGCTTCGTACTTGGTAAGAAATTCAGTAAAGTACTTATTGAAGTTATGTGGTGAGTAGATCAACTTCATAATTTTAATATTTATGCTTACATTATTGTCAACGATTGACTTGATAAGCTCTTGCTTACGTACTTTTCCAAATCTGTATGTTGATAGTTTGTCCTCTTCACTTGTTGCGACAAACTCACTTATTGAAATCTTTTTTTCTTCAAATGCAATGTAGATACAATCTAAAAAATCACTCTTCTTCAATGCCATTAACATAAGTAAAGTCATTAAGGCTTCTTTAACATATTCAGTAGATACTTTATTTAAAGCGACTGATATATCACTGTTTCCTTGCTGTAAGTTCTTAAACTCAACATGTCCAGCCTTATCAGGTGTAGTGGAGAAACTAAACTCAACATTATTCATATAACGTTGAATAGTTTCGTGAACGTAAACGCTTTGCGGTATCTTAGTCTTGTTATAATCACCTAAAACTTCTTTAAGCTTTTTAGCGATACCATTAAACATTTCACTATCAGTTTCACAACCAAACTTAGTCCATGAGAATGAAATTTTAACTGGTTTATTTTTTATCTGGTGCTTTATCGCTCCTATATTATTTAGATTTAACATGTTTTTTCTCCCTTTTGTTTTGCTCTTTTGTTTCTATTATAAATATATTTCCAAATACCATTACCACACTTTTAGCTTCGCTTACTCTATGATTTTTTATATACTTTATATTTGCATTGAATGCGGCTTTTACTGTTCTTGTGTTTGAATAAGGTGAATTAAGTGATACATAAACAACAAATTTATGCTTTGTTAATGTGTCATAAATTTTTATATTACGCTTTTTACCGTAGTAAATGAGTTGACACTTATCAATATTATGATTTTCTTTTAACATTAGATCTTCACACATTTTTACTTTATGTTTTCTTACTTGGTAATAAGCTATCAAGACACTAAAAATAAATATAAAAGTAAAAAATACATATGTGCTTATGGTATCATCCATGATTTTTAACTCCTTATATTACCAATACTACTTAGTTGTAGAATTGATTAACCTCTATAATTTTTTTATCTTGTTCTTCCACAATTTCTTTTAATACTCTTGCTTCTTCACAATCGCCTAACTCTTCTATAAACTTGTCAATCTCTTGTCTTTTATCAAAAACAACCTTTAATGTTTCATCATTTCTGTTATCTATAGATGTAAGTTTATTGTGTAAATCGTTTATAGTTCGCTTTAATTTTTTGACTACGTAAATGTCTGTAAACAATAATGCGATACCTGCTATTATAAAAAATGTCATACCTTTTCTCCCCAATATGTTTTTATTTCTTTATCAAATTCATAGTAGATAGATAAACAAACTATTATTATTCATTACTTATCTCTAAAAAATCTGGTAGTGTTATGTACTCACTTTCATCTTTTTTACCGTGTAATTCTTCTTTTATTTCTTTAATATCTTTTTGAATTTGTTCTAAGATTTGATCGTCTTGTTCTTTTCTTTTTATAATATCTTCTTGACGCTTCATTATTTTATCTATATTTTTTGAGATGTATTTTATAATTTCTTCATCTGGCATGTTATATTTCATGTTGTGTTCCCCTACATTAATCTTTAATGACTTTAAGTTATTACAAGTTTAAACAATGTCAATAGAATATATATAAAAAATATATA
>NZ_JACJFL010000046.1:0-36627 GCF_014164575.1 Pseudoalteromonas sp. SG41-1 | reverse complement strand
AGCTGATAGCTGATAGCTGATAGCTAAAACGCCTACTTTTCATTCGCTATGCTTGCTTAATCCGCTATCTGACCAAATAATTGCCCCCTAGACTCGACTATCATAAATATTAGGTTATAATGCCGCGTCTATTGTTTAACATAGTGCCCGAAGGGCAGAGCAGCATTGGTATCTTATAGTGAAGATGGGGTTGATAAGTCGCTTAAATGACTTTAAACGTGCCAAAACGCATAGTGATTACCGTGTTTGTAAGGAAGGCGAACAGTCGCCAAAATTGAAGATTGAGGTATATCATGCAAGTTTCTGTTGAGACGACTCAAGGCCTTGAGCGCCGTCTGACCATCACCGTTCCTGCAGAGAACGTTGAGACCGAAGTAAAAAAACGCTTACAACAACTGTCTAAAACCCAGCGTATTGATGGTTTCCGTCCTGGTAAAGTACCAACGTCTGTAATCAACAAACGTTACGGTGGCGCAGTTCGTCAGGAAGTTGCTGGTGAATTAATGCAACGTAATTACATCGAAGCAATCGTTTCTGAAAAAATTAACCCAGCTGGCGCACCAACATTTGCTCCTAAAGCACTTGAAGCGGGTAAAGATTTAGAGTTCTCAGCAACATTTGAAGTTTACCCTGAAGTTGAAGTTCAAGGTTTAGATAAAATTACTGTAGAAAAACCAGCTGTATCAGTTACTGATGAAGATTTAGCAAACATGCTAGAAACACTTCGTAAGCAACATGCATCATGGGCTGAAGTTGATGTGGCTGCTGGCGAAAAAGACCGTGTAACGGTTGATTTCGTAGGTACTATCGACGGTGAAGTATTTGAAGGCGGAAAAGCTGAAGACTTCCCATTAGAACTTGGTCAAGGTCGTATGATCCCAGGTTTTGAAGATAACATCGTAGGTAAAAAAGCAGGCGAGGAAGTTGTTTCTGACGTAACTTTCCCTGAAGATTACCATGCTGAAAATCTTAAAGGCAAAGCAGCTCAATTCACTATCACAGTGAAGAAAGTTGAAGCGCAAGAGCTACCTGAACTTAGCGAAGAATTCGCAACTAAGTTTGGTGTAACTGAAGGCGGTGTTGACGCTCTTAAAGAAGAAGTTAAAAAGAACATGACACGTGAACTTGACCAAGCGGTTAAAGCTAACGTGAAAGACCAAGCAATTAAAGGTCTTTTAGCTAACAACGAAATCGAAGTGCCTAAAGCCCTAGTAGATCAAGAAATTGATGCACTACGTCAACAAGCTGCACAACGTTTTGGTGGCGACGCTAAAAACATGCCTGAGCTTCCAGCAGAATTGTTCCATGAACAAGCAGTAACACGCGTTAAGACTGGCCTATTATTAGGTGAAGTAATTAAAGCGAACGAGATCAAAGTTGATGATTCAAAAGTTGAAGCATTAATTGCAACAGTGGCTTCTGCATACGAAGATCCAACTGAAGTTGTAGAATACTACAAAGCAAATGATCAACTTATGCAACAAATGCGTAATGTAGCAATGGAAGAGCAAGCTGTTGAAGCTATTTTAGCTAAAGCAAATGTGACTGACGTTGAAAAAGCATTTGATGACATCATGAATCCACAGCAAGGTGCTTAATAAGTCATTGACTTAAGCCCTCGCTAACGATTAAATGGCTCGTGTTACTCTGTATTATGCAGTGTGCCCGAGCCATTTTAGTTTGTGGCCTTCAATTTCGCCAAAAAATAACTATGCTTCCTTATAATAAGGATAAGTATAAGCGCATAAGGAATTAGATAAATATGAACACTGGTATTACAGATCCACTCAATGCATTAGTACCTATGGTTGTTGAACAAACAGCGAAAGGCGAGCGCTCGTATGATATTTATTCGAGACTATTAAAAGAGCGAATCATTTTTTTAACAGGTCAAGTTGAAGACAACATGGCTAATCTGATCTTAGCGCAAATGCTATTTTTAGAATCAGAAAACCCAGAAAAAGATATCTTTTTATATATTAATTCGCCGGGCGGTTCAGTGACTGCGGGTATGGCGATTTATGACACTATGAATTTCATTAAACCAGATGTAAGCACTATTTGTGTTGGCCAAGCGGCGAGCATGGGGGCATTTTTATTGACTGCTGGTGCAAAAGGTAAACGTTATTGTTTACCTAATTCACGCGTGATGATCCACCAACCATTAGGCGGTTTCCAAGGTCAAGCATCTGATTTTGAAATACACGCCAAAGAAATTTTGTCTATTAAAGATAAACTAAACCGTTTAATGGCAGAGCATACCGGCCAACCATTAGATGTGATTTCAAAAGATACAGACCGTGATAACTTCATGAGCGCCAGCCAAGCTGTTGATTATGGTTTAGTTGATGCGGTATTTACTAGTCGCGACAGCAAGTAACAAATACAAGCTGGTAACTAACGGTGCTAGCTTGAGCTGTTTACACTGTGAAAACCAATATTTTTTGGTATAGTTAAGCGTATTAAAATAGCTGCTAAGTAGTTTGGCAGCCAACGAATAAGATGAGGTAGCTGAATGTCTGACACTCCTACAGACGGCGACAAAAGTAATAAATTGTTATACTGCTCTTTTTGTGGCAAAAGCCAGCATGAAGTTCGTAAGTTAATTGCTGGCCCTTCAGTATACATTTGTGATGAATGTGTTGAGCTATGCAACGACATTATCAGGGAAGAGATCAAAGACATTGCGCCAAAGCACAATACCTCTGATAAACTGCCTGCACCAAAAGAAATTCGTAATCATTTAGATGATTATGTTATTGGTCAAGATCACGCCAAAAAAGTACTGTCAGTAGCGGTTTACAATCACTACAAACGTTTGCGTAATCAAACCGGTAAAACGGATATTGAGTTAGGCAAAAGTAATATCTTACTTATTGGCCCAACCGGCAGTGGTAAAACATTATTAGCTGAAACGTTAGCGCGTTTATTAGATGTGCCGTTTACAATGGCCGATGCAACCACACTAACTGAAGCTGGTTATGTGGGCGAAGATGTTGAAAACATCATTCAAAAGTTGCTACAAAAATGTGATTACGATGTAGAAAAAGCGCAACGTGGTATTGTTTATATTGATGAGATTGACAAAATTTCACGTAAATCTGATAACCCGTCGATCACTCGTGATGTATCTGGTGAGGGCGTGCAACAAGCACTGCTTAAACTAATTGAAGGTACTGTGGCATCTGTGCCACCACAAGGCGGACGTAAACACCCACAGCAAGAGTTTTTACAGGTAGACACCTCTAAAATCTTATTCATCTGTGGTGGCGCATTCTCTGGTCTTGATAAAGTGATCGAGCAGCGTAGCCATAAAAATACCGGTATCGGTTTTGGGGTTAACGTAAAAGAATCTGCGGCGAGCCGTTCTTTAAGTGAAACATTTAAAGATGTTGAGCCAGAAGATTTAGTAAAATATGGTTTGATCCCAGAATTCATCGGTCGTTTACCTGTTGTGGCAACGTTAACTGAACTCGATGAGTCGGCTTTAGTGCAAATATTAAATGAGCCTAAAAACGCCTTAACGAAACAGTACGGCGCATTATTTGGTATGGAAGACGTTGAACTTGAATTCCGTGATGATGCACTGCGTGCTATCGCTCATAAAGCGATGGAGCGTAAAACAGGTGCCCGTGGTCTTCGTTCAATCGTTGAAGCGGTGTTACTCGATACTATGTACGAACTTCCTTCAATGGAAAACGTCAGTAAAGTCGTGATTGACGAAACCGTGATCAAAGGTGAATCAGATCCTATTTTGATTTATCAAAGCGCTAGCCAAGATAAAGCAGCGTCTGAGTAAAATTTACTCATTTTGATAATAAAAAGGAGCCTAGTGCTCCTTTTTTTATAATTTATTTAATCCAGTTGCGTTAAATTGTTGAACTTTACTTAGGTTATCCCCATATACTTGAGTAATCTTTAAAATAAATGAAGAGCGAAGAGAAAAATAATGACGCTTGAGAGAACAGATCGAGTCGAAATCCCGGTGCTAGCACTGCGCGATGTCGTGGTATATCCGCACATGGTGATCCCGCTTTTTGTAGGCCGTGAAAAATCAATAAAATGCCTTGAAGCGGCAATGGATAAAGACAAACAAATTTTCCTTGTTGCGCAAAAAGACGCGACCGTGGATGAGCCTGAGCAAGATGATATTTACCGTGTTGGTACCATAGCCACGGTATTACAATTGCTTAAACTACCTGATGGCACAGTCAAAGTACTGGTTGAAGGCACACAGCGAGCAAAACTAGAAAGCTTTATTGATAATGAAGACTTTTTTGTTGCTAATGCGCAGTTTATTGGTTCAGAAGAAATCGATGAGCAAGAGCAAGATGTATTTATTCGCAGTGCCATCAGTCAGTTTGAAGGCTATGTAAAGCTAAATAAAAAAATACCACCAGAGGTGTTAACCTCGGTCAGTGGCATTGATGAAGCGCCGCGCCTTGCCGATACTATGGCAGCGCACATGCCGCTGAAAGTGCCTGAAAAGCAAAAAGTACTCGAAATCACCAATGTTACAGAACGTCTTGAATATTTAATGGCGTTGATGGAAGGTGAAATTGATTTACTGCAAGTTGAGAAAAAAATTCGTACCCGCGTTAAAAAGCAGATGGAAAAGTCGCAACGTGAGTATTACCTCAATGAGCAAATGAAAGCCATTCAAAAAGAATTAGGCGAGCTTGACGACGTACCAGATGAATTCGAAGCACTGAAAAAGCGCATTGAAGAATCAGGTATGAGCAATGACGCGCAAGAAAAAGCGAACTCTGAACTTGCTAAGCTTAAAATGATGTCGCCGATGTCGGCAGAAGCCACGGTTGTGCGTTCATACATAGACACATTAATTAATGTGCCATGGAAAAAACGTTCGAAAGTGAAAAAAGACTTAGCGGGCGCACAAAAGATTTTAGACAGCGACCATCACGGTCTTGATAAAGTCAAAGAACGCATCATTGAATATCTCGCCGTGCAACAGCGTACCAATAAACTCAAAGGGCCAATTTTGTGCCTTGTGGGTCCACCGGGTGTTGGTAAAACGTCATTAGGTCAATCGATTGCTCGCTCTACAGGGCGTAAGTATATTCGTATGGCATTAGGTGGTGTTCGTGATGAAGCAGAAATTCGTGGTCACCGTCGTACTTACATAGGTTCAATGCCAGGTAAGTTGATTCAAAACATGAGTAAAGTGGGCGTTAAAAATCCATTATTCTTGTTAGATGAAATCGATAAAATGTCATCAGATATGCGTGGCGATCCTGCATCGGCACTGCTTGAAGTACTTGATCCGGAGCAAAATAGCCATTTTGCGGATCATTACTTAGAAGTCGATTATGACTTATCTGACGTAATGTTTGTTGCTACATCAAACAGCTTTAACATTCCTGGTCCGTTATTGGATCGGATGGAAGTGATCCGGTTATCGGGTTATACCGAAGATGAAAAGCTGAATATTGCCAAAGAGCATTTAATTGTTAAACAAGTTAAGCGCAATGGCTTAAAAGATGGCGAATTAATCATCGAAGACAGTGCAATCATCGGCATTATTCGTTATTACACCCGTGAAGCGGGCGTACGTAACTTAGAACGCGAAATATCTAAGTTATGCCGTAAAGCGGTGAAGAATATCTTGCTTGAAAAAGGCACTAAAACAGTCACTATTAACGCTGACAACCTTGAAGATTTCTTAGGTGTGCAGCGCTATGATTATGGTAAAGCTGAAGACGGCGATCGCATTGGCCAAGTTACAGGTTTAGCGTGGACTGAAGTGGGCGGTGATTTGCTGACCATCGAATGTGCCGCAGTACCAGGCAAAGGTAAACTAAGCTACACCGGGTCACTAGGCGATGTAATGCAAGAGTCGATTCAAGCAGCTATGACAGTTGTACGTAATCGCGCTGATGCATTTCGTATTAACAGTGATTTTTACGAAAAACGTGATATTCATGTTCACGTACCTGAGGGGGCAACTCCAAAAGATGGACCAAGTGCTGGCGCCGCGATGGTAACAGGTTTGGTATCAAGTCTTACAGGTAACCCGGTACGTGCTGATGTGGCGATGACGGGTGAAATCACCTTACGTGGTGAAGTATTACCAATTGGTGGCTTAAAAGAGAAACTATTAGCCGCTCATCGCGGTGGAATTAAAACGGTCATTATTCCAAAAATTAACGAACGTGACTTAAAAGAGATCCCTGACAATGTATTGGCAGGACTTGATATTCACCCAGTTACGTGGATTGATGAGGTTTTAAAACTGGCTTTAGTACACCCAGTTGAGAGTTTTTCAGTCGAAACATCAAAAAACCAGTAAAAAAGCGAAAAAAAGTGCTTTAAAGGGCTTTTCAAATCTAGATGGTATGATAAGTTAAGCACTGGTTTTCAAGCCGAGGCCTTATGTGGCCTAGGCTGAAGAAAAATTACAATCGTATGAGCATGAAAAAGTTTGCTCTAAAATTTTCAAAATAGTGATGTTAGTTTAAAAAACAATCGCTCTTGATAATAACAATGAAAGAGGATGATATTGTGAATAAATCTCAATTAATCGATCAAATCGCAGCTGATGCTGACATTTCTAAAGCGGCTGCGGGTCGTGCACTTGATTCATTCATCGAGGCTGTTTCTGGCGCTCTTAAAGATGGCGATTCAGTAGCATTGGTTGGTTTCGGTACTTTCTCAGTACGTGAACGTGCTGCACGTTCAGGCCGTAACCCACAAACAGGCGAAACAATTCAAATCGCTGCAGCGACTATCCCAGCTTTTAAAGCAGGTAAAGCGCTTAAAGATGCATGTAACAGCTAATCACTGCTCTTTAGTGAGTTAGTTTGGTAGTGTAAGAAGTTAATCGCTTTTACAGCTTAATTAACGTTCTTTCTCGCCAACTGCTTCAAGTAAAAAAGCGTATCTGGTAAGATACGCTTTTTTTACATAAGCAAGGCGATTTCTGCCTCGAATAGAATAGAGATAAATAAATGCTTGAGAAAATCAGAGAAGGTTCACAAGGACCGGTAGCTAAAATTATTTTAGGCGCGGTGATTTTATCTTTTGCCTTAGCAGGGATCGGTGGTTACTTAGGTCAAACCACAGAGCAGCCCGTAGCTGAAGTAAATGGAGTTAAAATTAGCCAAACCGAGTTTAGCCGTGCGTTCCAAAATGAACGTGCACGTTTAGAGCAACAATTTGGCGAATACTTTGCACAAATTGCTGCTGATCCAAATTACATGGCACAAATTCGTCAAGGCGTCGTTGACCGTCTAGTACAACAAGAATTGCAAACTCAACTAGCGGCCGAACTTGGTTTACGTGTTAGTGACGACAGTGTTCGTAAAGCGATTTTAGAATTGCCATACTTCCAAATTGGTGGGCAATTTAACAACGATCGTTACTTACAAGTTATCCGTCAAATGAACTTCCAACCTGACGCATTTCGTGAATATTTACGTGAAGAAATGACCCGAAGCCAGCTAATTTCAGCGGTTGCAGGCACCGATTTCGCTCTA
This sequence comes from Pseudoalteromonas sp. SG41-1, assembly GCF_014164575.1. Lineage (NCBI taxonomy): Bacteria > Pseudomonadati > Pseudomonadota > Gammaproteobacteria > Alteromonadales > Pseudoalteromonadaceae > Pseudoalteromonas > Pseudoalteromonas sp. SG41-1. Next base: position 29,131 of record NZ_JACJFL010000046.1, on the reverse strand, counting down.
AATAGCGAATTGGCTAATGCCGTTGCGCTACAACAGCAAACGCGTAGTATTGACTATGTCGTGATCAGCAAAGAGTCTTTACAGCAAAACGTGACGGTAACAGAGCAAGAAATTGCCGATTACTATGACCTAAATATGTCGCAGTTTTTAGCGCCTGAGCAAGTATCAGTAAACTACATTGATTTAAATGCAGCTAACCTAACACTTGAAACTCATGTTAGCGAAGCTGACGTTAAAGCATATTATGATCAAAACAAAGCACAATACGCCGAACCTGAAAAGCGCCGTGTGTCGCATATCTTAATTGATAACAGTGAAGACGATGATGCAGCAAAAGCCAAAGCAGAAGACTTGTTAGCACAATTACAACAAGGCGGTGACTTTGCAGCGTTAGCAGAATCATCATCTGATGATATCGTTAGTGCTGAAATGGGCGGTGATTTAGATTGGATCGAACGTGACATGATGGATCCTGCTTTTGAAGATGCGGCATTCGCATTGGCAAACAAAGGGGATTTTTCAGACGTTGTACAATCTGAGTTTGGTTACCATATTATTCAGTTAACTGATATTCAGAGCCAACAAGTAAAAGCGTATGACACTGTTAAAGCTGATTTACGTGCTGAGCTTGAGCGTACTGAAAAAGTAAATGCATTCTATGAAAAGCAAACAGAAATGGGCGCTATTGCATTTGAAATTTCAGATACCTTAGTTGATGCTGCAGAAGTTGCCGGTGTTGAAGTACAAACAACAGCATTAGTTGACCGTAATTCTCTACCTGCGCCGCTTAATACACCAGCGGTATTAGCTGCAATCTTCTCACCAGATGTGCTTGAAGATAAAATGAACTCTGAGGTTATCGAAGTGGGCGATGAGCATGTTGTGTTAGTGCGTGTTAAAGAGCATGTACCAGCTGCAACAAAAGCACTTGCTGATGTATCAGAGCAAATTGAAGCACGTTTAGTTAGTGAAAAAGCATCAGAGCTTGCGAAAGAAAAAGCAACAACGCTGTATGCTGAGATTGAAGCTGGCAAGAGCTTAAATGACCTAGTAACTGAGCAAAGCTTAGAACTTCGTCAAGAAGCGGCACTAACCCGTCAAGCTTACACTGTTTCGCCTGCAATCGTTCAACATGCCTTTAAAATGGCACACCCAACTGACACACCAGTAGTTGAAAAAGTTGACCTAAACAACGGTGACGCGGCAATCGTAGCACTTAAAACAGTGACTAACGCTACTGTTGAAGGCGAAATTGACGCACAGCTTAAGCAAAATATTACTATGGCCCAAGTTAACAAAAACTACATGGTATTCATTGAAGCTTTAAAAGCAAATGCAGAATTAAACTTACCTAAAGCGCAAGCCGCCACAGAGTAATGCTTAATTAAATAATGAAAAGGCGCCATTGGCGCCTTTTTTTATTTTTTAACAGGCAGATATCTGAGTTCAAGTATAAATAAATTCCCCCCCAATCTACCGAACCTATTTTGATTACTTTTTAGCAGACTTAGTATAAGCTCAATAGCATTACCTCTATATTATTAAGGGAACATCATGAAATTCGAGCAGTTATTAAATAACTTTGATATGGGTATCTGTGTTGAACAGTTACAAAAAGAATCACTGTTAGACCTTGCGTTATTATTTGTCGCTGTTGATGGCTCTATTGCACAAGAAGAGTTGAGAGTCGTCGAAACCTGGGCACATAAAATTGAGTGGAATTCTGTCATTGCTCTTGATAACTATATAATTGATATGACAAGCAAATGTGTTTTGGCAGTGCAAAGTGGTGACATCGAGTCATTTATTCAGCATCGAATGACACATATTGTCGATCAATCCATGAGGGAGTTTGTATTAGAGCTGCTTAAACAAGTCATTGAAGCTGATGGTATTACCGATGAAAATGAAATTAAAGCGTTAAAAATTGTTGAATCATTAATCCAACCGGCTTAACGGGTATATTTCTGTTTCTGCGCGGGACATCTCGCGCTTATACCATTGAGTAACGGCATAAAAATATTTTATTGCTATATATCAAAACTTTGCATTGTCGGTTGTTTTAATTATTCACAAAGAGGTTAAGAAACGTTACGCTTAGAAGAAGATATTAAATACTCACAAAAGAGTTAGAGATTAGACATTTTTGTGCCATGAACGGGCATTAAAGTGACTTGTTATATGTTCGCTTTTAGCAGTTTGGGTTTCGTTGCTATCAAGCCAACCAACGCGATAAATTTAATGCCGAGCTACTCTGGCTTTTCCTAGAATCTAGCACCTATACAATTCTTTTCGCTAAAACTTACCGCTTAAAGTTCTACCTTCAGCAACTTAGCAACTTCTGAGTGACTTTTGATTGTGGCTTTTGGAATACATCCTCTGTTCTACCGTATTCAACAATTTCACCGTGATCGAGTACTACAAGTTGATCGCTGATGTGGCGTACTAAACTTAAGTGGTGAGTGATCAAGATATAACTGAGACCCGTGTCCTGTTGAAGCTTGAGTAGCAGGTTGACGGTTTGTGCGCGTACAGAAGGGTCCAGAGATGATAATGCTTCATCAAGTACTACAACCTTAGGGTCGAGTATTAATGCACGTGCTAGAGCGACACGTTGCAGCTGACCGCCACTAAACATATGTGGGTAGTAATACTGATGGTCGTTTAATAAACCTACTTTAGACAGTGTTGCGGTGATTTTTTCAGCGCGAGTTACTTTATCCAAAGAAGTATTATATTGCAGGCAATCGTCGAGCATATCGCCGATCGTTAAACCTGGGTTTAGCGAGGCTTCGGAGTCTTGAAAAATCATTCTAATATGGCGGCATTGCTGATCGCGAACGCCTTTGTTTTCGATGATGTTGCCATCGAGTAGGATTTGCCCAGCATCTGCGCTGTCTGCTCCAGCGAGTAATTTTGCTAGGGTACTTTTACCTGAGCCAGTTTCGCCAATAATAGCCAGTGTTTCACCTTGCTCTAAACAAAACGAGATGTTTTTTAATACCTCAAAACGCTTACGTGAAAATAACCCTGCACGCAGGTTAAAGCTTTTTGACAAGGCTTGCACTTTTAACAGAGGTTGCATTATTTCATCACCTTAATGAGAGGGAAATGACACGCATAACTATGACCATGTTGTTTAGTTAAAGGCGGTGTTACCACACAAGCTTTTTGTGCCTGCGGACAGCGAGGACCAAGGCGACAGCCTATAGGTAAATGCTGTAAGGTTGGGATTGTCCCTTTTAGTGCATAAAAAGGTTCTTTATGGGCAAGCCCTTGCTCATAATCCGGTAAGCTTTTTAATAATGCTTGTGTATAAGGGTGGCGAGGCTGGGCAAAAATACGCTGGGTTGGACCTGCTTCAACCATTTGCCCGCAGTAAAGTACATGCATGCAATGAGACCAATTAATGATTTCTTCAAGTTCATGGGAGATCATTAAAATTGACATGTTTTTAAGTTGATTTAAACTTTTTAATAACCGGAATACCTGTGCTCGTGTGGTACTTTCAAGAGCTGTAGTTGGCTCATCGGCAATCAGTAACTTAGGTGTACGAGCAATGGCCATAGCAATCATGACCTTTTGACAAACGCCTTCTGAGAGCTCGTGAGGATAGCTCGATAGTACTTTTTCGTGATCTTTAATGCCCACTTTGTGGATCAGCGCTTTTACTCGGTCCTTACGTTCACGGTTTCGCTTTAAGAAAAACCCGGAGCCTGTTATTTCTGGGAGCGTTTCGGCTATTTGCTCAAATATTTTTGCGGTAGGATCAAGACAACGACTAGGATCTTGATAAATCATTGCGATGTCACTGCCTACAATTTTACGCCGTTGTTCGCTTGATAAGCGCATTAGATCCACACCGCGCCAATGCATACGGTCGGCGGTGATGTGCCAGCGTTTATTTAATACACCCACAATGGCTTTAGCAATTAAGCTTTTACCTGAGCCAGATTCGCCCACTAATGCATGTACTTCACCTTCTTTGAGGCTCAAGTTCACTCTATCTACGGCGCGAATAACGGTATCAGAGGTGCGCAGCTCTATGGTCAGATTTCGTATATCAAGTAATTGCATTTAGTCAGCCTTACGTGCTTTGAGCACTTGGCGTAGCCCGTCGCCCACTAAGTTGGTCGACAGCACCGCTAAAAAGAGTAATACACCAGGCAAGCCAACGGTCCAAGGTGCTAAATAAATTAAACCCAGATTTTCAGCTAAAATTGCACCCCACTCTGTGGTTGGTGGTTGTGCCCCTAGTTTTAAAAAGCCCAAAGCGGAAATATCTAAAATAGCGGTTGATAATGCCATAGTAAAAATAACCACAATATGCTCATAAATATTTGGAAAAATCCCTCTGGAGAGAATATGCCAGTTCGATGCGCCATCAAGTTTAAATGCAGTAATGTAATCTTTATTAAGCTCAGTGACGATGAGGTTACGCACCGAGTGAATAAATTGCGGTAATAGCGCTAAAATAATTGCCCACACGGTATTCATCAGGCCTGGGCCTAATATCGCAATAATAATAATCGCTAATAATAAAGACGGTATTGATAAGGTTATATCAAGTAGATGATTTAAAAAGCTTGAGCGAATACCTCGGCTAATGCCGGCAAATGTGCCTACTAACACACCTATGATGGTGGTGATCAGCGCAGCAATGACTGATAAGCCAAAGGTATAAGTTGCGCCATTCATAAGCCGTGAGAGTACATCGCGACCTAAGTCGTCAGTACCGAGTATAAAACGTACATCGCCCATTTCATGCCACGATGGAGGAATAAGTAACGCATCACTGTGTTGCTGGTTTACCCCATATGGTGCAATCAGTGGTGCAGCCGCAGCTAAAATAGCAAAGGCGATAAAAATCCATAACCCCACTAAGGCAGGGTGATTGGATTTAAATTTGCGCCAAAATCGCGCTAATGGCGATTTGTTTGACTCTTCTGAAAATAAATTAAACTTTGCCATGCGCTTGATTCCGTGACAGCGGGTCGAACAAGGTATAGGTTAATTCTGCAATAATAGTCGCCAGAATTACAAACATCGATACCGCTAATAAGCCACCTTGAATAGCAGGGTAGTCTCGTTGATAAATACTATCAATTAACCAACGGCCAACACCTGGCCATGAAAAAATCACCTCGGTGATCATCGCCAGAGTGATCAAGGTACTAAACTGCAAACCAATTTGTTTTATAACCGGTAATAAGGCATTACGTAAGGCATGATGCATAATTAATTGGGCACGGTTTAAGCCTTTGGCTCGGGCAGTTTTAATAAAACTTTGCTCAAGCACATGCAACATTGACTCTCGTGTAAAGCGCACTAATACAGTGGTAGGGTACATTGCCAGAACAATGGTCGGCAGGGTTAAATGATGCAGAGCATCAAGCATTGCCAGACCAGAATAAGGAAAGTCTGCTAATACAATATCAATCAAAATAAAGCCAGTTTGGGAGGGGATCTCGTACAGTAAGCCCATTCGCCCTGACATCGGGAACCAACCTAGTTGTAATGAGAACACCATGATCAGCAGCAAAGCTAACCAAAATACCGGCATTGAGTAGCCCACTAATGTCGTGGAGTTAACCAGTTTATCTGGCCAGCGCCGATGATAGGCCGCCGCCAAGATACCTGCCGGAACGCCAACCACAACAGAAATAATTAACGCATAAATACTCAGCTCTAACGTGGCTGGGAATAGCTCGATAATATGAGTAAATACGCTGTCGCCCGAAGCGAACGACACGCCCCAGTCGCCTTGCACAATACGCGCAATAAAAGCAAAATATTGCATTAAATAATTATCGTTAAAGTGATATTTTTCTTGTAGTTCACTGGTTTGTGAAAAACTGGTATTACTGATACCACTTAAATTACTAAGCGGATCGCCGGGAAATAAATAACTGAGTGAAAATGTAAATACACTCAAGGTAAACATCATAAATAACAGTAAGCCTAAACGACGTAAAATATAATTTAACACCATTATTTTTTCCTCGCGTTGGCTAAGGAAATTGCGCCAAATGGGCCAAGTGGAATACCTTCTACATCGGCACTACTTGCTTGAAAACGCATACCGTGGGCAAGTGGTAATAAAGGTAGTTCACGCACTATCATCGCTTGTGCTTGTTGATAATAGGCTTTTCGTTTGGCTAAATCGGTGGTATCAAGCGCTTGTGTCAAGAGTAAGTCAAACTCAGGATCACACCAATTCGCAGGGTTTTTACCACTAAATGCCGCGGTGCAACTGAGTAGCGGGCTAAAAAAGTTATCTGGATCCGGTGTATCTGCAGCCCAACCTAATAACACGCTGTCATGGCGGTGTTCGCCTATGCGTTGAATAAAGGTGTTCCACTCATACTCAACGATACTGACGTTTACACCAATTTTTCGTAAATCGCTTTGCATTAGCTCGGCCATTTTACGTGCGTTAGGATTATAAATTCGGCTCACTGGCATAGCCCAAATGGTCATATCAAAGCCATTAGGAAGGCCAGCCTCAATAAGCAGTTTTTTAGCTAGATCAGGGTTAAATCCGGGTAGTTTAGCTTGTGGTTGATATGCCCATGATGTTGGCGGTAATAACGATTGCGCACGAATACCGTTGCCGTAATAAACTGCTTGCATGATTTTTTCAACGTCAATGGCATGGGCCAGTGCTTGACGTACTCTTAAATCGTCAAATGGTGGGCGCTCGGTATTAAACGCCCAATAACCTACATTAAGATTGGTTTCTTTTTGTACGTTAATGTCGTCGCGTTGGGCTAAAATACTTAACTGTGCGCTACTTGGGTGTGCGGTTACATCGCACTCTTTAGTGAGCATTTTTGCAATTCGGGTGGTGCCATTTGGGGTGATGTCGTAAACCAACTGCTCCAGCACTACATGGTGTTTCCAATAGTCAGGATTACGATAATAACGTACTAAGTGATCGCGACGATACTCTTTATAAACATAGGGGCCAGTACCAACAGGGTATTGATCAAAAAGATTAACTTGGTCGCGCTGTTTTAATTGCATGGCATATTCGCGAGACAAAACCACTGCAAAATCAGTTGCCATATTGGCTAAAAAGCTGCTTTCGGCATTAAATAATTCAAAGCGCACTTGGTAGTCGGACACGCGAACAATTTGCCGAATTAGCTGGTCAATGCCGACACTTTGAAAATAAGGGTAATTGGCATCCCCAACAAAGTGATAAGGATTATACACATCGAATAAACGGCTAAAGGTAAAGATTACATCATCAGCGTTAAACTCTCTGCTTGGGGTAAAGTATGCAGTAGTATGAAACTTCACTCCTTTGCGCAAGGTAAAGGTAACTGACTTGCCGTCTTTACTTATTTTCCAGTCAGTGGCCAGTTCACTTTTAAATTCAGCAGTCACGGGATCGATACTGATCAAACGGTCATACAATTGATTTGCAATAATATCGATCGTCGAACCTGTGGTCGTCACTTGGGGATTGAACGACACAGGGTTAGCCTCAGCGCAATAAACTAAGCCCTGATTCTTTTCTTCTAGTGTTTTTTCTTTGGTATCTAAGCAACCCGTTAGGCATACCGTTAAGATACCAAGTAATAATTTATACACTCGTTTAGCCTCTGACTATTATTGTTGATCTAACAAGTTGTATTTTTTCAAATAGCCTCGTAGTTGATGATACGTTAAACCAAGTACTTCTGCAGTTTTCTTTTGATTAAATTGACTATATTCAAGCGCTTTTTTTATTAAATCAATTTCAAATTCATTTGAGAGGTCTTTTAAGCTACATGGAAACTGAAATTGCGGGGTACTTGTTGCAACTATCGGTTCATTGGCGACAACTGCAACAGGAGCTGCTTCTACGGCTTTAGTGGGGAGTTTTTTAATTCGTTGCTTGGGTCTAAAGCGGCTTTCAAATGGGTCTAAAATAATCTGGTGAACGGGAATATGTTCACTGCCATGGCGATATAAACTTCGTTCCACGACATTTTTAAGTTCACGTATATTACCTGGCCAATCATGCCCTTGCAGTATTTCCACAGCACTGCGGGTGAAACCACTGAATAGTTGCCAGTCCAAATCACGGGCCATATTCATCGCAAATTGCTCAGCGAGTAACATGATGTCTTCCTGACGTTCGCGCAGTGGCGGTAAAGTGATTACATCAAATGCGAGCCTGTCGAGTAAATCGCTTCTAAATTCACCTTGCTCGGCTAAATAAGGAAGGTCTTCATTGGTTGCGCAGACTAAGCGAGTATCGACCTTGACGGTTTGTTTGCCACCGACTCGCTCAAATTCACCGTATTCAATTACCCGTAATAGTTTTTCTTGCACCATGGCAGAGGTATTTGCTAGTTCGTCTAAAAATAGCGTACCGGCATTGGCACGTTCAAAGCGTCCTTCGTGGCGTTTACTTGCGCCGGTAAAGGCACCACTTTCATGGCCAAACAATTCGCTTTCAAGCAAGTTTTCGTTAAGTGCCGCGCAGTTGAGCTTAATGTAGCTTTGCTCCCAGCGCTTTGATAAAAAGTGTAAACGGGCGGCGATCAGTTCTTTACCTGTGCCACGTTCACCAATAATCAGTACTGGTTTATCTAAACTTGCCAGCTGTGAAACTTGATCAAGTACCGCTAAAAAGCTGTCTGATTGGCCGAGTAAATTATCTTGTTGGCGAAATTGGCTCATATTCCCTAACTCTTAGTCATTTTTACTAACAGTTAGTGTATTTCATAATTAGGGAGAACTAAAGGAATTTGTATTTTTAGTTTAACATTATGAAAATATTACTGTATTTTATGTTTTATAAAGTTGGCAAGCATATTGTAACAGTAACAGCAGACCAATTAAGTTAAACACTACAGAGGTAAATGTTATGGGAATTTTTTCGCGTTTTGCAGATATTGTTAATTCTAATATCAATGCCATTTTAGATAAAGCAGAAGATCCTGAAAAAATGGTACGTCTGATCATCCAAGAGATGGAAGACACATTAGTTGAAGTACGTTCAACCTCTGCGAAAACATTAGCAGAGAAAAAAGAATTAGTACGTCGTGTCGATACATTAAAAGAGCAAGTCGCTCAATGGCAAGATAAAGCCGAGCTGGCATTGAGCAAAGACCGTGATGATCTAGCCCGTGCTGCATTGCTTGAAAAGCAAAAGTCAGCACAAGCGGTTGCTGCTGTTGAAGATGAACTCAGTCACATAGAATCTCACATTGATAAGCTGCAACAGGAAGTAAGTACGCTACAAGACAAGTTAGCGGATGCAAAAGCACGTCAAAAAGCGATTATTTTACGTCAACGCTCAGCTGAGTCACGCCTAGAGGTGAAAAAAGCATTAGACAGCTCTAAAGTTGAAGATGCATTAAATCGCTTTGAGCGCTACGAAACTAAGATTGATGGACTAGAATCACAAGTAGAATCGTACGACTTAGGCAAAAAGTCATTGGCTGATGAAATTGCTGAGTTACAGCAAAACGAAAAAATCGATGATGAATTAGCAGCACTTAAAAAGAAGCTTGCTGATAAATAAAGATAATAAATAAAGGGGGAGTCATCCCCCTATGCTTGATAAATTAATGGATGTGTAGGAGAGGGTTATGTTTGATGCAGAAGTGTTTGTTGCTCCAATTATCATTTTTATGGTTGTGGTAGCACCCCTTTGGTTAATTTTACATTACCGAAGTAAAAAGCAAGTAAGCCAAGGCTTGAGCGAACACGAACACCGCCAGTTACTTGAGCTTGCTCAAAAAGCAGATAAAATGGCTGACCGAGTAGAAACTTTAGAAGCACTACTTGATCAAGAGGCCCCACAGTGGAGGCGTAAGGTATGAGTGCTAAACGTGAACTGCTAAGAGATCCTGCACGTGGTAAAATAGCCGGTGTATGTGCAGGGCTCAGTGATTATTTCAATATGGAATTGTGGTTAGTACGTATTATCGTAGTAACGGCAGTGTTACTAGCTGGTGGCCCGTTGTTTGTTGTGGCTTACATCGCAGCGTGGTTTATTTTAGATAAAAAACCTGCCAATGCACAAAGCAAAACTGATGCGGCAAAACACGAAGATCCTCTTGAAGTAAAATTTAAAGTATGGCAAAAAGGTGAGCCACCACGTCGTGCTTTACAAGATTTAAAAGACCGTTTGGGACGTGTTGATATACGTTTACAAGATATGGAACGTTATGTTACTTCAACCGAGTTTACGGTTAGCCGTGAAATCAATAAGCTGTAAAGGACTTAATAGCACTTTAGCCACCTAATTTATAATGGCGCTGAAGTGCTAGCTCATTATGATAAACACTTCATCTGCAAAAAACGCCTTTAATAAACTCAAAGGTAAGGCTGAAAAAGCTGTTCACCGTAGTTTAGATCAACACGTAAAATTAGCGGTAACTGGCCTCAGTGGCAGTGGTAAAACCGCTTTTATTACCGCTTTAGTAAAGCATTTAACCAGCCAAGCAACAGACAAAAACTTACCGTTTTTTGATGTTATGCAGCAACAGCGCCATATCGCCACAAAAATAGTGCCACAACAAGCGCTGACCATTCCTACATTTGATTACCCTAAAGCCCTGAGTGCTTTATTGCCGCTTGAAGGGCAACCACACTGGCCTGCATCAACCGAGCGCATAAATACTTTACGTCTAGCAATTAAATACCGGAGTGACGCAGGCTTACGTGGTCACTTTGCACCGCAATCAACCTTGTATTTAGACATTATTGATTACCCCGGTGAGTGGCTGCTTGATTTACCCATGCTAGAGCAAAGCTATCAACAGTGGAGTGAGCAGCAATATGCATTACTACAACGCTCGCCTCGGGTTGAAAAGTCGCAGGCATTTTTAACTGCACTGAGCGAGCTTGATTTAACAGCACCAGTAGATGAAAGTGCGCTAAGCGCTATTGCTACGCACTATCAAACACTGTTAGTGAGTCTTAAAAAAGACACTAAATTGGCGATGCTACAACCTGGACGCATGCTGATGCCAGGTGAATTACAAGGTGCACCGTTATTACTGTTTTTCCCAGTTGCGCAGGCTAATGATGAGATGGTTGCAGGGTCTAACTTGGCGCACTTGCAAAAGCGCTTTAATGCTTATGTGAAAGAAGTGGTTAAGCCATTTTATACACAACACTTTCGCAACTTTGATCGGCAAATAGTGCTTGTTGATGTGCTCAGTGCGCTCAATGAAGGGCCTGAGACGTTGCAAGAGCAAGGAGATGTGATCAAACAATTACTTGCGCATTTTAACTATGGCGAAACTGGCTTTTTAAAACGCTTGTTTAAACCCAATATAGATAAACTATTGTTTGCTGCGAATAAGTCAGATCATATTAGTAGTGCACACCATAAAGATTTAGCGCTGTTGTTGGACTCATTAGTGCACGAGCAAAGTAATCACTTAAAATTTGATGGCGTTAAAATAGAAACTATGGCGATGTCATCTATTACGGCAACCATGCCAAAACAAGTGGTTGAGCAAGGTAAAACCCTCAATTGTATTTATGGTAAGCCGTTATCAGAGTCGCAATGGTTGACCTACTTACCACCGCAGCCACCAATGCGCATGCTCAATAAAGATGAGTGGCCAAGCCATGGTTTTGAGTTTTTATCGTTTGCACCAATGCCAAGTCCAGACAAGCAACTAAAACACATTCGTTTAGATCATGTCATGCAGTACCTTTTAGGAGACAAACTAACATGAGCAAGACCGCTTCAGGCTTTCAAGCCGGCAGACGTATTGATACTAGTGAACAGCCAATAGACAATGAACTTACCTTGACCCCAGCTAAAGTGATCGATCAAGGGGAGTATGAATATGAGCACGTTATCGATGAGCCCCAAGATGAAGAGATTGATTTAACCCCTGTTTATAAAAAGTCAAAATGGCAAACTCTGAAAGGGGTGTTTGCGATTAGCTTTATAACTTTAGTGTTAGCTGAATTTATATTTTCTATGGTTGTGACATTTCAGCAATCCATCATCTTAGGCAGCGTATATTTAATTGCAGTGCTCAGTGGCGTGTTGTTATTGGGGCGCTTGTTATGGCGCGAATATAGAATGTTGCGCAGCTTAAAGCGCAATCAATTACATCGTCATGAAGCGGATCGCTTGCTCAATAGCGAACAGGTTGGTGGGGCACTACCTTGGCTTGAAAAACTCAATAAACATCAGCAGTTAACCGGCTTTGATGAGTTTAAAGCAAGCATTGATAGCCATCATAGCGATAAAGAGATCATGACCTTGTACGCCGATAGTTTGTTAGTGAAACAAGATACTCAAGCTAAAAAGCTGATCAACCGTTTTGCCACTGAATCAGGCTTGTTAGTGGCATTAAGTCCATTAGCGCTGGTGGATATGATGGCAGTGCTTTGGCGGGGCACAAAACTGATTGAGCAAATAGGTAAGATTTACGGTATCGGATTTGGTTATGCTAGCCGGATCAAGCTCTATCGTATGTTGATCAAGCAAGTGATGTTTGTTGGCAGTGCTGAGTTAGTATCGGATTTAGCTGCTACAGCGCTCAGTGCTGAATTACTAGGTAAATTATCAGGACGTGCAGCACAAGGCTTAAGCGCGGGTATATTTACCGCACGCATTGGTTATAAAGCGATGGAACTAAGCCGTCCTTTACCACGACTTGAGCATAAGCGCAGCTTGCTTAAAGGTACTGCGCAATTGATTGCCAGCAAAATTATGAGCCGCAAAGCTTCGCCGTCAGGAGCTGGCACGAAAGAAACGAGCTGACAATAAATCTGTACAGTGGTGAACGGCCACTGTACTAACTACATCCAAATTTATAGCCATCTGAGCATCTGGCATGCTTGTGCTTTATCCTGCGATACGTTTTGATTATGGGATCAATAATAATCAAAAAAGATCAGACAATGAACAAACTCCACATCGACAGCCAATGTATCCATGGACCAGAAAAAGCCAATGATCCGCATGGTGCACTTACTGCTCCTTTATACCAAACTTCAACGTTTCATTTTAGCAGTGCCGCGCAAGGTGCAGCACGTTTTGCTGGTGAAGAACCGGGCTATATTTATACCCGTTTAGGTAACCCGACGACGACAGAGCTTGAACAAAAAGTCGCACAACTTGAAAGTTGCGAAGCCGCTGCAGCAACAGCCACAGGAATGGGCGCGGTTTCTGCATCGGTATTAAGTTTTTTATCGCAAGGCGATCATTTAGTCGCATCAAGCGCTTTGTATGGCTGTACGTTTGCTTTCTTCGCACATATGTTGCCGCGTTGGGGGATTGAAGTGACGTTTGTAGATATGACCGATGAGCAGCAATTACGCGATGCAATTAAACCAAATTCAAAAATGATTTTTGCCGAAACCCCAGTTAATCCAACTATGGCGGTAATTGATTTAGCGTTAATAGGACAAGTGGCAAAACAACACAATTTGATCAGTGTAATAGATAACACCTTTCTCACGCCGTTACTGCAAAAGCCAATTGATTATGGCATTGATTTAATTGTTCACAGTGCTACTAAATATTTAAATGGTCACGGTGATGTTGTGGCTGGTTTGGTGTGTGGCAGTCAAGAGCACATTACATTAATTAAAATGACCGTACTTAAAGATATTGGTGCAACAATCAGTCCACACGATGCATGGCTTATTAATCGTGGTTTAAAAACCTTAGCGATACGAATGCAGCGTCATTGTGAAAGTGCGCAAATTATTGCTGAATTTTTAGAGCAGCATCCCCAAGTTAATACCGTTTATTACCCCGGACTTGCATCTCACCCAGGGTTTAAGTTTATCGGTAAGCAAATGAAAGCCTCTGGTGGCGTTATTGCCTTTGAATTAAAAGGCAGCCTAAAAGATGGCGAGCAGTTTATTAATAATACCCAATTGTGCACACTCGCCGTGAGTTTAGGAGACGCCGAAACACTCATTCAACATCCGGCATCGATGACTCATTCACCGTATTCACCCGAAGAAAGAGCAGCTGCGGGTATTAGCGATGGTCTGATCAGACTATCTGTTGGCCTTGAAGATGTTAACGATATAATTAACGACCTTAACCGCGCTTTTACTTTTATTGTATAGGCTGTAAATTTAATCTTACAATTTACATTGCTTCTAGCCCTTTAAAAATAGCACTGTAAACTTTTTGATCTTAAGGTGTAATGTTTGGTGTACAAAAGGCGGTTTGGTGCTAATAGCTGATATTGTCTCAGCTATTAAACTTTGCCTTACATTTGCTTAGTATCTCCTTAACAGGTTGACACCGATATCGGTTTAACACTAAGAAGGTTATTATGGCTAAAGCAAGTAAATACACCTCCAAGACACCAGATGAAAATGGCGTTATCCATTGGAGCGAAGCAGAAAATAAAATATGGTCAGAACTAGTCGCACGCCAACTAAAATGTATTGCAGGCAAAGCTTGCAATGAATACATGGAAGGGCTTGAAAAAATAAACCTGCCTCATGACCGTATTCCGCAGTTAAGTGAGCTTAATGAAGTATTACTAGCGACTACCGGCTGGCAAGTTACGCCTGTGCCAGCTTTAATCGACTTTGATGAATTCTTTCGTTTATTAGCAAATAAGCAATTTCCAGTCGCAACCTTTATTCGTAGCCGTGAAGAGTTTGATTACCTGCAAGAACCTGATATTTTTCATGAAATATTTGGTCATTGTGCAATGCTTACTAATCCTGATTTTGCCAAGTTTACGCATAAATATGGCCAGTTAGGTTACGCTGCCGAGAAAAAAGATCGGGTTTACCTTGCCCGTATGTATTGGTTTACGGTTGAGTTTGGCCTAATGCAAACAGATGATGGCCTGCGTATTTATGGTGGCGGTATTTTATCAAGTCCAGGTGAAACACAATACGTGTATTCAGATAAGCCCGAGATCAACCCGATGAATGTATTGGATGTATTACGCACGCCGTACCGAATTGATATTATGCAGCCTTTGTACTACACCATTAATTCTATCCATGATTTATTTGATATTTCACAGCTGGATATTATGGCGTTAGTTGCGCAAGCAAAAGAATTAGGGTTACATGACCCAAAATTTCCTCCTAAAGAAAAATTAGCAAGTTAAGGATTTAAGATGTCATCATTAAGCGCACAAAAATGTGAAGCCTGTCACGTAGACGCTCCACAAGTATCAGATATCGAGTTAGCTGAATTAATTAAAATGATCCCAGATTGGGTGCCTGAAGTACGCGACGGTATTATGCAATTAGAGCGTGTTTATAAATTTAAAAACTTTAAACAAGCCATCGCTTTTACTAATAAAGTAGGTGATATGGCTGAAGATGAAGGCCATCACCCGGGCTTGCTAACAGAGTGGGGCAAAGTAACGGTAACGTGGTGGAGCCATTCAATTAAAGGCTTACACAAAAATGATTTTATTTGCGCTGCCAAAACAGATGAAGTTTTCGCTGCTCTATAAATAAAACACAGCAATTGTTCTGCCCAAAGAACATGAAAGGCGCTTAATTAGCGCCTTTTTTATTGTTTTAAGCTTTGGTTATTACATTTTATATCGCAGCAAAGTTAACCCCTGCGGCGAAGTTTGCTACAATCGCTCGTCTTTACTCAAATTTTATAAGGTAGTCGCGGGTGGTTAACCTAGGTCAATTGTTTGGTGAACTAAAAACGTGTTTAAGAAAAGATCAATTCATCTTTAAAAAACGCCTTCACGGCATAAAAAAAATAACCGATGAAACAAAACAAGCAGCCGTGATTGAAAAAATCACTGCAGATATAGCACGTAGCCAACAATTGCGAGAGGTGCGCTTAGCTCAGTTACCTAAAGTAACTTACCCTGAGCAGCTCCCCGTCAGTCAGAAAAAAGACGACATTAAAGAGGCTATCGCCAATAACCAAGTGGTTATTATCGCGGGTGAAACCGGCTCAGGTAAAACCACGCAAATTCCTAAAATGTGTTTAGAACTTGGCCGTGGCGTTGATGGTTATATCGGTCACACCCAACCAAGACGTTTGGCTGCGCGCAGTGTCGCGGATCGGATTGCTCATGAAATGCAATGTGAACTTGGCCAGCAAGTGGGTTTTAAAATTCGTTTTAGCGATCAAGTATCAAATAACAGCTATATAAAGTTGATGACTGACGGTATTTTACTGGCGGAAATTCAACAAGACCGATTTTTAAACCAGTATGACACCATTATTATTGATGAAGCTCATGAACGTAGTTTAAACATTGATTTTATTTTAGGTTATTTGAAAAACCTATTACCAAAGCGTCCTGATTTAAAAATAATTATTACCTCTGCGACCATTGATCCAGAGCGATTCTCAAAGCATTTTAATGATGCACCGATTATTGAAGTGTCAGGACGAACATTTCCGGTGGATGTGCGTTATCGTCCTTTGGTTGAAATTGATAAAAATGATATGGAGGCTGAAGGCGACCAGCTGCAAGGTATTTTTGATGCCGTTGATGAGCTGTGCCAAGAAGGCCCAGGCGATATTTTAATCTTCTTAAATGGTGAACGGGAAATACGCGATACTGCTGATGCCCTTAGTAAACGTAATTTAAAAGGAGCGGATGTTTTACCTTTGTATTCGCGCCTTTCTAACGCAGAACAAAACCGTATTTTTGCTCCCCATAGTCGTCGTCATATTATTTTATCGACCAACGTTGCTGAAACCTCACTTACTGTGCCGGGTATTCGATACGTTATTGATCCTGGTACCGCGCGCATTAGCCGTTATAGTTATCGTACTAAAGTGCAGCGTTTACCGATTGAGCCAATATCACAAGCCAGTGCCAATCAGCGAAAAGGCCGCTGTGGCCGTGTGGAAGCGGGTATTTGTATTCGTTTATATGCTGAAGATGATTTTAATTCGCGCCCAGAGTTTACTGATCCAGAAATACTACGTACTAACTTAGCCTCCGTTATTTTAAAAATGCTTGGCTTAGGGTTGGGCGATATGGCCGAGTTCCCATTTGTACAAGCACCAGATAGCCGTAATATCAACGATGGCTTAACGTTACTAGAGGAACTTGAAGCGGTTAAACCCACTCGTCATAATAGCAATACGCAGCTTACTAAATCGGGTATTGAACTGAGCCGCTTACCGGTTGACCCGCGTTTAGCTAAAATGGTACTAACAGCACAAAAGCTGGGTGCGCTGCGTGAAGTGATTATTATTGTGGCGGCGTTATCGATTCAAGATCCACGCGAGCGCCCGCAAGAAAAACGCGCTGCTGCAAACGAAAAGCATGGCCGTTTTGACGATCCTGATTCAGATTTCATCGCCTTTTTAAATTTATGGAATTACTTAGAAGAGCAGCAAAGTGAGCTAAGTAACAGCCAATTCAGAAAGCTGTGCCAAAAGGATATGCTCGCTTATATGCGTATTCGTGAGTGGCAAGATATCGTTTATCAGCTCAGTACTGTGTGCAATGAAATGGGCATGAAAGCGACCAGCAATGTTGCCGATGGCGATAAAATCCATCAAGCGCTATTGAGTGGCATGCTCAGTCACATTGGTTTTAAAGATGAAAAGCAAGTATATAAAGGCGCTCGCAACAGTCAGTTTCATGTATTCCCAGGCTCTGGATTATTTAAGAAAAGCCCAAAATGGTTGATGTCGGCAGAGCTGGTTGAAACCAGTAAATTATATGCACGTATTAATGCCAAAATTAACATCGATTGGGTTGAACCATTAGCACAACACTTAGTAAAACGCAGTTACAGTGAGCCGCATTGGGAGAAAAAGCCCGGCGCAGTGATCGCTTTCGAACAGCAGGTATTATACGGGCTGATCATAGTGTCAAAGCGTCGCTGTGTGTACAGTAACATTGACCCGAAAGTTAGCCGCCAGTTGTTTATTCGCAGTGCCTTAGTAGAGCAAGATTTAGGTCAAAATGAAGGGTTTTTGCAGTTTAATCGCGAACTGATTGAAGATATTCAAACTCTAGAAAATAAAAGCCGCCGTCGTGATATTTTAGTTGATGAGCAAACCTTATATGAGTTTTACGATAAGAAAATTCCTGCTCAAATAAACAGTCGTGCAGCATTTAATAAATGGTATAAAACGCAAAAGCAGCAGGATAAACATTACTTGCAAATGACACGTGATGATTTAATGCAACACGGTGCTGATAGTGTTACTGAGTTTGATTACCCCGATGTATGGCAACAAGGTAATTTAATGTTGCCGTTGAGCTATCATTTTGATCCAGGCCAAGCGGTCGATGGGGTTGCAGTGCAAATTCCGGTGGCCTTACTAAACCAAGTAGAAGAAGCTGGCTTTGACTGGCATATTCCTGCATTTCGTCATGAGTTGATCACCGGTTTAATTAAATCTTTACCTAAATCACTACGTCGTAATTTTGTGCCTGCGCCAAATTACGCAGATGCGGTTCTTGCAGCAATCGAGCCTATGCAAGGTAACTTCATTGAGGCACTCAGTACGCGTTTATTACGTATGACAGGTGTAAAAGTTGATCCAGAGGCCTGGGATTTAACCACCCTTGCGACTCACTTAAGACTGCAGTTTGAAGTTCGTGATGAAAAAGATAATGTACTTGCCCGAGGTATGGATTTAGCGAAACTCAAAGCGCAATTGCAGGGTAAAGTGACGCAAACGCTGTCTAAAGTGGCAGATAAAGGCATTGAAAAAGCTGACCTATTGCAATGGGATTTTGGCAAGTTACCGGTATCCTATGTGAAAAAACAAGGCCAGTATGAAATCAAAGCGTATCCTGCGCTGGTAGATAAAAAATCATCGGCGGCAGTGGAGCTATTTGATAACGAAGTTAAAGCGCAAACTGCCCATCAGCAGGGGTTACGCCGTTTGGTATTACTGAATGTACCTTCGCCGATAAAATATTTGCAACAAAACTTACCCAATAAGGCTAAATTAGGTCTATATTTTAATCCGTTTGGTAAGGTTGCTGATTTAATTGATGACTGTATTGCCGCAGGTGTTGACAGTTTATTGGTAAAATTAGGCGATGTACGCACCGAACAAGCGTTTGAGCAAGTAAAAGAGCACGTGCGCGGTGAGCTCGGCGATGCGGTTGTTGCTATTGCAACCCAAGTTGAGCAAGTGTTGAGTATTGCGCATGCGTTACATAAAAAAATGAAAGGGCGAGTTGATTTAACCATGATCACTGCACATGGAGATATAAAAAGCCAACTGGGATCTTTGGTATTCAAAGGCTTTGTTTCAAATCATGGCGCAGACAAACTTAGTGATTTAATTCGTTACTTAAAAGCAATAGAAAAACGCTTAGAAAAGTTGCCAGTTGATCCAAATCGTGACAGATTATGTGTACTTGAGTTAGAAAAGGTTGCTCAAGAGTATCAAAAACAGCTGAAAAAAGTGCCGCATGGAATGCCTGCTCCGCAACAATTGCAGGATATTTTTTGGATGCAACAAGAGCTTAGAGTATCCTTGTTTGCGCAAACGTTAGGGACACCGTATCCGATTTCAGCTAAGCGTGTATTGAATGCTCTGAAAGAAATTGATTGAGTTTGGTATTTAGTAAACATCGAATACCTTGGAAGGAAATATTTGTTAGATGAGAAGGAACTGATATTAACCATGCGCTCATCCGCTAATACACACCCGCGTTTACTAGTTGTAGATGACGAGTACTTTAATTTTGAAATGCTCAAAGTCGCTTTATCAGCGGATTTTGAGCTCAGTTATGCTGAATCAGGTAAGAGCTGTTTATCGTCGGCTATTGCAAATCCACCGGATGCGATTTTACTCGATGTATGTATGCCCGGCCTAGATGGTTACGACACGTGTCGAATGTTGAAGAACACCCCTGAAACTCGTAATATTCCTGTTGTTATGGTGTCAGGCTTAGAATCCGTACAGGAACAACAAGCTGGTTTTGATGCCGGTTGCGATGCCTATGTGGTGAAGCCTTTTTCGGTCGTGGGGTTATTAGAAAAAATCAATACGGTTGTTTAGGAGTTATTATGCTAAATGAAGATAAACGTAATTTTAGACGTATGCAATTAAATGCACAGGCAAAATTAACCACACTTGAGCCAGTCGCTGATCAACATTTTGATGCTGTATGTGTCGATTTAAGTGCAACTGGGTTGTCACTGCAGTTGGATGAATTACTTGAACTGGGCACCATTGTGAAGGTGAATATTGATTCGACCAGCCCTGCCATTGCACCACTTGATGCAACAGCAAAAGTCGTTCGTGCCAGCAAAGAAAGTGATGGCACGGTAACCGCTGGGCTAGAAATAATGCAGTTTAATTAACCTGATGAACTCAGGTTAATTAGTTGCAGTCAGTTTAGTAAACTTTACAGATCAGGCCTTTTAGGTAAAAACCTTCAGGGTAACTGCCTGCGATTGGATGATCAGCAGCTTGGTTTAAACGCTCCATGATCAACAAATCCTTACCAGCATCAAGGGCTGCATCAGCAACCACTTTTTGAAATAAATTTTGCTCCATTAAACCTGAACATGAGAACGTAAGCAACGTACCACCTGGTTTAAGAATTTGCATGGCAATCATATTGATATCTTTATAGCCACGACACGCACCCGTTAGTTGTGCTTTGTTATCAGCAAATTTAGGTGGGTCCATAACGATAGTATCGAATAACACCCCATCTTCACGGTATTGGCGTAGTAATTTAAATACATCTTGTTTTATGAAGTCAACTTTATCTAAATCAAGATTATTGTGCTCGACATTACGTTTTGCGGTATCAAGCGCGGGTTGCGATACGTCAACGTTAGTAACATGCTCGCAGCCGCCACGCAGTGCATACAATGAAAAGGTACCTGTGTAGCTAAAACAGTTAAGTACTCTTTTATCTTTTGAAAAACGCTCTAATGCAGCACGGCTATCACGTTGATCAAGGTAGAAACCGGTTTTATGACCTTCGAGAATGTCTACTTCAATTTTAAAACCATTTTCTTCAATTAATACTGGCTGCTCAGGCTTATTACCCCATAACACGCCCATAGTCGGCTCTAAGCCTTCTTTGGTGCGCACATCGACATCAGAGCGCTCATACACGTTACAGCCTGGGAAAATAGCGATTAAAGCGCCAACTATTTCACCTTTATGGCGCTCAGCACCGGCACTTAATAACTGACACACTAAAAAGTTGTCAAATTTATCAATGGTTACACCTGGTAAAAAATCAGACTCGGCGGCACATAACCGAAATCCCGTTAAGCCACCTTCAGTAATTACTTGCTCGCGTGCCGCAAAGGCACGACGTAAGCGACGTTCAAAAAAAGCTTGGTCGATGATTTCTGTTTCATCAAAGCTCCAAACACGCGCGCGGATCTGTGAGTGCGGACTGTAAGCCGCTGTAGCTAAAAATTTACCATTACTATCGTGAATGGTCACTGTGTCACCTAAACCTGGCTTACCTTTTATTTTTTTGATGGCTTTTGAAAACAACCATGGGTGTTTTCTTTTTAGTGATTTTTCACGACCAGCTTCTAGGTATACGACAGATGACATTAGGCTTCTCATTACGGATAAATTAAGAGCGTATTTTAGTGAAGCAGGCTCGAACATACAATGAATGTTTTGCACAACAGCCTATAACCGCGGTAAAGTAACAGTAATTCAATGCATTAATTTGAAATTACAGGATTTATGGAACAACGTTTGCCCGTTTTAGTATTATCTGAGCCGTTGCAACAGCTAGAAAATCATTGCCGTGCTTTTATTTTGTCGTTAGTGAGTGCTGATGTCGCCCACGATATTACCCATATTGAACGAGTCGTGCGTGTTGCAAAACAGCTCTGCTTTGCTGAAGATGCTTCGATGGACGTGGTGTTACCCGCAGCATGGTTGCATGACTGTGTTGCAGTGGCTAAAAACCACCCGGATCGCGCTAAAGCTTCAACAATGGCCGCAGATAAAGCAATTTCATTTTTAGCGTCAATAGGGTATGACTCGCAATATTTTGATGCCATTCATCATGCTATTGTAGCCCATAGTTTTAGCGCTAACATTGCAATTGAAAGTGTGGAAGCACAAATCGTTCAAGATGCTGATCGTATGGATGCCTTAGGAGCAATTGGTGTCAGCCGCTGTATGAAAGTAGGGGGCTCAATCGGACGCAATTTATATCACCCTGACGATCCATTTTGCGCCCACCGCAGCCCGGATGACAGCTTGTATACATTAGATCACTTCTTCATCAAGCTATTACATATTGCACAGAGTATGAATACACCTTCAGCAAAAGCAGAAGCGGTGCGTCGTACTGAATATATGCAGGTATTTATTGAACAACTTAAGTCGGAGATTGGCTAATGGCAATGCCTACTTTATCTGGTGTCGATCATTGCCATTTAAATGTGACTAACCTTGCGCAAGCCGTCACGTGGTACAAAACAGTCCTTGGATTTAATATTGTGCCAGAGCTTGCTTTTTGGGATGAGGGTACTGGGCCTTTAACACTAGAAGATCCTGCGGCAACTATTCGCTTAGCGTTATTTGAGCGAGAGGGCAGTAGTAAAGGGATTGCATTTGGCGCATCTGGAGAGCAGTTTATCGCTTGGCTTAAGCATTTGGCTGACTTAAATATTAAAACCGTGGTTGCTGATCACAAAGTTACATACTCTGTTTATTTTCAGGATTTAAGTGGTAATAGTCACGAAATCACCTCTCATGACTATGCATATATCTCGGCCAACATCTAGCATATGGTTAGCCTTGGTAGGCAGAGTACACTGCTAAAACAGCATCTAGCTGGCCTTCAAATAGTGCGATAAGCTGAGGATCAAAGTGTTTACCAGCTTGCTCGCGCATATGACTTATGGCTTCATCAACGCTCCAAGCTTGCTTATAGGGACGTTTAGAGGTAAGTGCATCGAATACATCGGCGATTGCCACAATACGTCCTTCAATCGAAATTTCCTCACCTTTAAGACCGTTTGGATAACCTGATCCATCCCATTTTTCATGATGCTCCATCGCAAGTATATAGGCGAGCTGCAATAACGGCGATGACGAGTTTGCTAAAATTTTAGCGCCGATTTTGGCATGCTGTTTCATGTGTTCAAATTCTTCGGCTGTTAATTTCCCTGGTTTAAGCAAGATTGCATCGGGAATGCCGATTTTACCAATGTCATGCATCGGTGCTGCTTGTTTGAGAAGCTCAGCATGTTGTTCAGTCATTCCATAGGCTAGTGCTAAAATTTTACTGTATTTACTCATGCGCACAATATGCTCGCCAGTATCGGTGTCTTTATACTCGGCAGCGCACCCTAAACGATGGACTAAATCAACGTGAGCCAACTTTAGCTGCTCAGCCTGAACTAGGGATAAATGAGTTTTAACACGCGCTCTTACGATTGCAGGACTAATAGGCTTGGTTATGTAATCTACCGCGCCAATTTCAAAACCTTTAAACTCATCACTTTCATCCGCAAGTGCAGTCACAAAAATGACTGGAATATGCTCAGTAGCAGGGTTTTGTTTAAGCAGCTGACATACTTCAAAACCACTCATATTTGGCATCATAATATCGAGTAGAATGAGTTTGGGTGGCTCTTTTTCAACTAACGCGAGCGCGGCATCACCCGATTTAGCAAAAGAGAGGCGATATTGATTCCCTAATACTTCGCGCATGACTTTAAGGTTGGCGGGTTCATCATCAACAATAAGAATTCGTGGGCGTTCGGTTATTAAGTCCATCAGTGTGTTTCCAAATTTGCTGCCTGACTGAGCAGCTCTATTAATGCAATAAGAGTACTCTGGGCATTGTCAAAGTCAAACTGGTCGAAATATTCGATTAATGCATCCACATCACTTTGATAAGTAGCGGGGGCATTGTCTGCTAATGTTGCTAACAACTCATCATTGAGCTCTGCATTTTCTGCGTCTTTACGCAGTTGTTCACACAGTATTTTAAATTCGCTGAGCGATAGTACTTGGGTATTTTTTTCGCTGCTTTGCACTGCTATACAGCTGCTGGTTTTTCTAGCTAACAACTCATTGACCGCATTAAACTCTATCTGCAATTGCTGAATTATTTGCGCCTGCTGCTCAGGGGCTTGGCTGTTTTCTAAGGTTGAAAGTAGGGCCATCATAGTCGGTAAACCTAAATTACCAGATAAGCCTTTAAGGGTATGTAATGTGCCATTAATATCTTTTAAGGCATTTAGTCCATCATTAAAGATAATGTCACATGTTGCCTGCTGCTCTTTAAAAAAACGGTGTATTTCGCTCAGCTGTTTACACTTACTGCCCCAAAGTTGCTGTCCTTTTTTAAAATCAATATGCTGTGCTGCGGGATCAATGTGAGCAATTTGCGTTTCTATATTTAAACCAAAGCCAAGCACTTGCGCAATCTCTTGATTCAATTGATTGATATCAACAGGCTTATTGGCGAAGCCATTCATACCCGCTTTTCTAGCCGTTAATTTATCTTGCTGTAAGACACTGGCGGTGAGCGCAATGATCGGAGTCTTTTTTAGCTGTCGTTGTTGCTCAATTTCACGAATTTTTTCGGTCGCGGCAATACCGTCACATTCAGGCATATGGATATCCATTAAAATGACATCAAAATCTTGTTTTTCAAAAATAGCGATCGCTTCTAAGCCGTTGCTTGCAGAGCTAATCGTATGCTGATCTCGCGACAATAATAACTGTAGTAGCTCAACATTTTGTGCTATATCATCAACGACTAAAATGCGCAGCTTAGGTAATTGCGTATGCAACTTATCAAAGTAATTGACTTGGGTTTCATCACCGACCTCTAAAGGCAATGAAAAATAAAAGCAGCTGCCTTTATCTTCTTCACTGACTACGTTGATTATGCCACCCATCAGCTCAACGAGTTGCTTACTGATAGTAGTACCAAGTCCAGTGCCACCAAAACGACGTGTAGTAGTCCCGTCAGCTTGTTCAAAAGGCTGAAATACCGCTTTAAGACGATCTTTAGCAATACCAATACCGGTATCTTGTACTTCAAAAAATAAGTAATTATTTTGTGTCGTACTGACAGTGACATTCACTGAACCCTGAGCTGTAAACTTAACTGCATTACCAATTAAATTTGTTAAAACTTGGCGAATTCGGTCTGGATCACCGTAATAAGTAGGGTGAACAGACTCTTTGATGGTAAGTGTTAGTTCTAGATCTTTCTTTTTTGCTTCTAACCAAAATGTAGAAATAATACTATCAAGCACCGCTTGAAGATTAAAATGCACTAATTCAATGGTCAGCTTACCTTTTTCAAGTTTTGCAGAATCCAATATTTCATTTAATAGCCGTAACAGCGAGCGAGCCGCATTATTTACGATAATTAAGTGCTTTTGTTGGTCTTGATCAAGTGGGGTATCCATCAATAAATCACTAAAGCCAATAATCGAATTCATCGGTGTGCGAATTTCGTGACTCATATTCGCCATAAATGACTGTTTGGCTTGAGCTGCATCTTCGGCGGCTATTTTCGCCAACTTTAATTTATCTTCGTATTCACGACGTTCACTAATATCGATAATAACGCCGTCGATCCAAATCGCTTCACCTTGCTTGTTGAACTCAAAGCTACCTTTCTCAAGCACCCAAATTAGCTTGCCACTTCGATGACGTAGTCGGTATTCAATTGAGTATTGCGATTTAGCAGCGATCGCTTGCTCGACCGATTTATTGATGCGTTTGTTATCATCTTTAAAAATCAAATCACTAAACTGAATATGCTGATTGATAAATTCCGATGGGACATAGCCAGTTACTTCATTAATGCTAGGGCTAATAAAAATCATGCTCCAGCTTTTATCCAACTGGCAGCGAAATACCACGCCAGGCATATTATTCATCAGCGAGCGGTATTGTTGTTCTTTCGCTATGAGGTTTTGTTGTAGTTTGCGTTGCTCAGTCAAGTCAGTAATAAAGCCAACAAATATTGACTCTTGTCCTGGCTGGTTTGCTTCACCAATACCTAAGCGAATAGGAAATAGGTGACCTTGTTTATGTTTAGCAAGAACATCACGATTGACGCCAATAACTTTACCTAAATCGATGTGATGTGCCTTTAATAGATATTCATCATGCTCGGCTGCGATATCATCTGCCATCAGCATTTTTATGTTTTTACCCTTTACATCAGTGCTATGCCAGCCGAAAATATTCTCTGCAGCGTTATTAAAGCTTAAGATAATACCGCGATTGTTAATTGTTACTATGCCATCTATAGCGGTCGATAAAATAGCCTCTAAGCGAGATTCATTCCCTGTTTTTTCTTCAAGTAACATGCGATAGCGTACCATACCGTTAATGATAGCAACTATCGCGGTTAGAATAATGGTGGCGAACACTACGCTAATAGCAACAAATGTAAGTTCTGAGCTGGCGCTGTCATTACCAATTAATGGCGAGGTTGCAACAAACCGTGTTGCCGCCATTCCCATGTAATGCATACCTGCAACAGCAAAACCCAAAATGATTGCGCTGATCAACCGCGTCTGCAAAGAATTTAGTGTTGGGAGGTGCTTTTTAATATTAAAGCGAGCATATAAAGATATAAACGCCAGTACAACGGCAACGATAATTGACAACCCAAACATCAATGGATCGTAGCGTAGCAGCGGGCTCAATTCCATTGCTGCCATACCACTGTAATGCATAGTGCCGATACCTGCGCCGAGTAGTACCGAGGGCAGTATTAAACTGAAAATAGTGGCGTTATTTTTTACTAATAATGACACGCCAGTTAGGCAGGCTAAAAATGCTGGAATGAAAGATAAAAAGGTGAGTGTTGGGTCGTAGCTGATATTTGTACACAGTGAAAATGCCAACATACCAATAAAATGCATACTCCAAATACCGCCAGAAAGTACCAAGGAAGCCGTTGAGTTGGCTAATTTTTGATAACTTTTGAAGCGTGTTTCTTTGGCCAGATCGATCATGTAAGTTGCAAAAAATGCAGAGAAAATAGCCGTTAAAACAGACAGAGCGACTAAAAATGGGTCATAAACACCATTAATAAGAAGGCTCGGATCGTGATCGGTAATAAAAAAAGCGGTAAGCATAACGGCTCAATACACTGTTATTTCAGTAATAACTAATATCACCTGAAATATATGTTAAGACAATTAATTAATTTTGCGCAAATGCCTGTTATTTGTTTACATATTTAGCTGCAAAATTTAACAAAATCAAAAACTTTTTAAAATCAATTCGCTAAGTTTCATTGTGCGTAATGATAGCATCATTTATAACCAGTTTTATAGCAGGTATTTAGCTGAACTATTTATTTTCGCAGATAAAGTAATCGGTAATTATCGGGTCATACGTTTGACAAATACGACTACGAATAGTGCCAGAGAGAAACTCCCGCAAAACGCTTCAACTGCAGCAACGAATCGGGAGAAACCAACCGGAGTAATATCGCCATATCCTAAGGTTGTAAAAGTAACCACGCTAAAATAAAAGCTATTAAGTAGGGCTAATAAATTATCACTTAATGTTGCCGCCGGATTGAACTGCATAATACGACCAGCATCCATCACCCCAAAAATAAAATAACACAGGGCGCAGCAGATGATCAGTGACAAACTAAAACGGATCACATTTTCAGGCTTTTCACCATACCCGCACAACATATCAATACAGCTCGAGGCTAATCGTTTTTTTGAACCCCGTGGATATTGTGCGTGACGCATCCGCAGTTCTTTGTACGTGAAATTACCCGCCAGTTCAAATAAGCCTTGTTGTTCTGATGCTTTACGTAAATTGCGAAATATTTCTTCTGATTGTTCAAATAAGTCAAGGGCTGCGCTTTTATCTGTATGTTTAAGCGCTGCTTTAGCTTGTTTTTCCTGTAATAGTTCAGCGCCTAGCTCAATGTTATCAATACGGGTGTTGTTTAGTTTTATACCCAATAAATTTGTATCTTGTAGGTTGCAGTAATGCAGGCTTGCTTCGTGCAAGTTGGCTTTCATCAGTGAACTGTGGGCTATTTTATTATTAAACAGGTGAGCGTTGGTGAGCGTTGCACGATAAAAATTACTGTAAGATAAATCAAAACCATCCTCATCATCTTGTTTTATCAAATTAAGCCCATTGAGGTTAGCGCGTTTTAATTGCAATCCCTGTAATAATCCTCCCTTTTTTGCATAGCGCTCTAATTTTTGGGTCAGATCTAAGCCTGACTTATCAAATTTGGCATCATGCCAAAAACAAAAACCTGAGCCCATGTCTGTTTCTTGACAATGATGGCCATCGGGAGAGGTATAACGACAACAAGGCTTATCAGGCATGTTTGATATCGCTTTATTTAATTCTACTTAGTTATAGATTAGCAGTTATTTTGCAAGGTATTATAGTGACCTGTTAATTAGTTCAATGACTGTCGGTCAATTACAAGAGTTAGGTTTGTTTGAATATACATTAAAACGTAGTCGCCGCCGCAAAACTGTCGCTATCAAAGTCCAGCAACAAAGTGTCACAGTTTATGCGCCTGTTGGGGTTGCTAAAAAGGAACTTGAAAGCTGGCTGCTAAGTAAAACTGACTGGATCAATGCGCAAATTAATAAGCAAAGTCAAATGCTTGATACTCGCCAATACCCATTACAAGATAATCGCGTACTGGTTTTTTCACAACCTATGATACTGACTTATGGTGTCAGCTCGCGCAGCGCATGGCAGCTAGTAAAAAATCAGCAGGGGAATGTGTTACAGCTAAATCTTTCTGGACGGGTTAAGCATCAGCAGCCAATGTACCAAACCTTGCTCGAAAGTTTTTTACATGAGCAATTAGAAAATTATATTGAAATGCGTGTACATGCTTATTGCCTAAAAATGGCAGAGGCTTTACCTAGCAGTATTCGCATTCATACTTATAAGCGTCGTTGGGGCAGTTGTAATCGACGACGAGAATTGACCTTTAATTTGTTATTAGCCAGTGCGCCGCAGAGTATTATTGATTATGTAATTGTGCATGAACTAGCTCACTTGAAATATTTAAATCACAGTGCCGCATTTTGGCAGCGCGTCAGTGAGTTTTATCCTGATTATAAGCAAGCAACAAAATGGTTAAGGCAACACGGTGCGAGTTTACAATGGGTAGTCGAATGAGTTAGCGAGGATAAAGTTACCGAGGGTAAAGTTAGCGAGGATAAAGTTACCGAGGAAAAAGTTACTGAGAATAAAGTTACCGAGAATAAA
>NZ_JACJFL010000045.1:0-37494 GCF_014164575.1 Pseudoalteromonas sp. SG41-1 | reverse complement strand
TAAACTCAAGTTTTACTCGACTAACTGATTAACTCTTGCCTCGCTAAGCGTTGCTGTCTGCCGTCTCAGTGGGGTCGCATTATAGGGCGCGGCGAATTTTACGCAAGCGTTTTTTAAAGAAAACTATAAAAAACATGCCTTACGCTTGCTTTTTAGCCAAGATGCTTAAAAACACATCTAAAAAATAGATAATCGCTATTGTTTAATCCTTCTAAAATAGGGTTTCACATTCATATACGTTGATATTAATAACACTAGTATTGTATATATGAAATTTCATATATACACTTAATGGATATTGTCAGTCAGAATATTTAATTTACATGTCCCAAAGTAATAGTTCAAAGCAAAGTGTGCTCTTTCTGTGCACTGAGAATTCAGCCCGTTCACAAATGGCAGAAGTATTACTGAGAAATAAAGCGGGAGAGATTTTTGATGTTTATAGTGCTGGGATCGCTCCTAAAGATATTGATCCTAGAACAATTAATTGTTTGCAAAAGTTTAACTTGCCGATAACTGAGCTCAGCGCAAAACATATAGCTGAGTTTACAGATAAGACTTTTGATTATGTTATTACGCTATGTGAAAGAGCAAACAATGAATGCAGAGCTTATAAAGGCGCACTGTTGCAACTTGCGTGGGATATTGCAGATCCAAAAGTAATGGTAGGTTTAGAGCCCTTTGTCGCAACCCTCTATGAACTTGATAAACGACTGGATATGTTTATTGACGTACACGGTAATATTAATAACCTGCAATCACATCAGTATGTGCCACTATGTAGTAGTACCATCTCAGATCAAGATAACGAGTTATCGATAGATCCAAGCATATTTTATAAATGCTTAACTGATCAGATCCGATTAAAAACTTTAATGTTAACCAACTACTATGGCGAGTTATGTGTTTGCGAATTAATGGTAGCACTGCAAGAGCAAAGCCAACCAAAGGTATCGCGTAACTTAGCCGTATTAAAGAAAGCCGGCATCATTACAGATAGAAAGCACGGACAATGGGTGTTTTACCAAATTAATCCAAGATTGCCACAATGGAGCAAGACGATTATTAGTACAACCACTGAAAGTAATCTCCATCTGATCATCAACAGCCTTAAGCGATTAGCGACTATGCATAAACGACCTAATAAAGTGAGCTTTTGCAGTTAACGATAACTTTAATAAACACAGCACAATTTAACATTGGCTAACGTAATGAAGCGCTAGCTTTACCGCACTTACAACCCAACAATTAATCAGGATGTAATTATGACAGTAAAAGTAGGTATAAATGGTTTTGGCCGTATGGGTCGATTATCAATGCGCGCAGCATTTGATTGGCATGATATAGAAATTGTCCATATTAACGATCCAGGCGGTAATGCTGAAACATTCGCTCATTTAATGACGTTTGATTCAGTACACGGTAAATGGCATCACGAAGCAAGTCATACTGAAGATACTATTATAATTAATGGTAAAACAATTGCTTTTACGCAAAACACTAAAACAGAACAGACTGATTGGTCTAACTGTGATGTCGTTATTGAAGCGTCGGGTAAAATTAAAACCAAGGCACTACTGCAAGCTTACCTAGATCAAGGTGTAAAACGCGTTGTTGTTACAGCACCAGTAAAAGAAGAGGGTATTTTAAATGTAGTAATAGGTGTAAACGACCACCTTTATAATAAAGAGATTTACCCAATCATTACCGCTGCATCATGCACAACTAACTGCTTAGCACCAGTAGTAAAAGTTATTCATGAAAAGATTGGCATCAAGCATGGCTCAATCACCACCATTCATGACATAACCAACACCCAAACAATTATTGATGCGCCGCATAAAGACTTACGCCGTGCACGTTCATGCGGCACAAGTTTGATCCCCACTACAACTGGTTCAGCTACTGCAATAACGCATATATTTCCAGAGTTAAAAGGTAAACTAAATGGCCATGCTATTCGCGTACCGCTAACTAACGCATCAATTACTGACTGTGTATTTGAACTTGAGCGCGGTACCACCGTTGCTGAAGTAAATAAATTACTTAAGGATGCTGCTAAAAATGAACTAAAAGGCATTATGGGCTACGAAGAACGCCCACTGGTATCTATTGACTACAAAACCGATCCTCGTTCCAGCATCATTGATGCGCTATCAACCATGGTGATCAACGACACTCAAGTAAAACTTTATGTGTGGTACGACAATGAATGGGGCTACGCGAACCGAACTGCGGAACTGGTACGTAAAGTTGGTCTAGCTGACAAGGAATAATTAACCGTGGATCGATTCACAGCACTCTCCCCACAAATAAAACAATATTTGATCATTACCGGTAATTACTGGGCATTTACTTTAACTGATGGCGCATTGCGGATGCTCGTGGTGCTGTATTTTTATCAATTAGGTTACAGCCCACTTAGTATTGCTATGTTGTTTTTGTTTTATGAAATTTTTGGTGTGATCACCAATTTAGTGGGCGGATGGCTGGGAGCTCGATTCGGCCTGAATAAAACCATGAACATTGGCTTAGCATTACAAATTGTGTCTTTGGCAATGCTTATGGCACCTGTAGATACACTCACCGTAATTTATGTGATGGCTGCGCAGGCGCTTTCAGGGATCGCAAAAGATCTGAATAAAATGAGCGCCAAAAGCGCTATTAAGTTACTAGTACCAAAAGACGCGCAAGGCCAGCTTTTCAAATGGGTGGCTATTTTAACGGGTTCTAAAAATGCGTTAAAAGGTGTTGGCTTCTTTTTAGGTGGTGTACTGCTGACTTTGCTAGAGTTTCATGGCGCAATGCTAATCATGATCTGCATGCTCACTATGGTTTGGCTATTTAGTGTATTCGCATTAAAAGAAGATTTAGGCAAAGCTAAAAATAAAGCCAAATTTAGTGAGCTATTCTCTAAGAGCAAAGCAATTAATGTACTTTCTGCGGCACGACTATTTTTATTTGCCGCCAGAGATGTTTGGTTTGTTGTGGCGCTACCGGTATTTTTAGCGGCTACATTTGCCTGGGATCACTGGTGGGTTGGCGGCTTTATGGCATGCTGGATTATTGGTTATGGCATAGTGCAGTCTTTTGCGCCTTATATTACAAACATAATGAGTACAGGAAAAAAATCAGTTCAGGTGCCCTGTGGCCGTAGCGCTTTTTTATGGGCCAGTTACTTAACAGCTATACCGGCCATTATTGCCTTAGCTCTGCATTTTGACTTTTATATACAAGCATCCGTTATTATCGGTTTACTGATATTTGGTGCGGTGTTTGCGATTAACTCATCATTGCATAGCTATTTAATTGTAAGCCTTGCTGATAGCGATGGCGTGTCACTTGATGTGGGCTTTTACTATATGGCAAATGCCATGGGCAGATTATTAGGCACAGTGCTTTCGGGCTGGGTATATCAACAACACGGGCTAGAAGCTTGCTTGTGGATCTCAAGCTGCTTTATTGCCCTAGCAGCATTGTTATCGCTCGCGTTACCAAAGAGTAATCAATAGTCATTAAAATCAATCGTTGGTAAACTCTCAAAACCTGGTTTTGCAAATAAATAGCCTTGCATTAATTCTATGCCCGCTGCTTTTAGCCAAGTATATTCCTGAAGAGTCTCTATCCCTTCAGCTAGCGGAGTGATATTTAGATCACGAAACATATTTAAGCTATGGGTCACAATTGCTTGGCGTACTTTATCTGAATCTATATTGCGAATAAGCTCCATATCTAACTTAATAATATCAGTCTGAAAATCGGCTAATAAATTAAGTCCTGAATAACCAGATCCAAAATCATCCGTGGCTGTTGTAAAACCTAACGACTGGTAATACTCAACCACTCGCTTTATATGAGCACTATCTTCTATTTTCTCAACTTCAGTAAACTCAAACATAATACGTTGAGTAGGAAAATTATATTTTTTAGCGGCTTCTAATGTAGTACGAATACAGCGTTCTGGCTTATAAATAGCATTAGGTAAGAAATTAATGCTTAACATCGAATCAACGCCTAGTTTTGCGGCTAATGCAATTGCCTTAATGCGACAGAGCTGGTCAAAAGTATAACGATTAGCATCATTCACTTTAGAAATAACTGAATACGCAGATTCATTATTTAAACCACGAACAAGTGCCTCATAACCAAAAATAGAGTTAGTTTGGCAATTTATAATTGGTTGAAATGCCATTGTAAAATCAAAACCAAGGCTTTCTTCATCCGTGCAATTGCTACACAACACTCTATCGCATTCCATTGATTTATCATTCACTAATTAAACCTCCCCAATCTTTTATCTTAAGGTTAGTTGTTATTTTACAACACCGCAATCAATCTTACAGAATTACAGCAAGGAGTAATTCTTCGAGAACTTTTAAAACAAACAGCTTGTTTGTCAACAGCTAAACTGATGAGAATATTTTTTACAAAAAAGTATCCAAAATATTGAGGCAAATTATCACACCTTTAAGGAAATAGCATTAAATGCCATTAACATAACCTTTAATTAGTAATATTTAATCTTAAAAATACAGACCCTATTTTTGGAACGAAAAGTGCATAAAAATATTTATTCAGACTTGAACTAAAATCAGTCAATTTTTTATCACGTAGAGGACTTTATGAAGTTGAATGCTTTTCATCCACAAATACAAATTGAATCACATTATATAAAGCAAAATAATTTAAATACACAATCGACTACAAGCAACGTAGATGTAAAGTCTCAGAATGATAAAACAAGCACTTCTGAAAACAGAAATATTGCGAACACTGACAGTAAAGAAGATGATGAAACCAAACAGCCTGAGGAAACTTCGCAGGAACAAACTCTAAAGAACATAGATCAACTACAGAATAAAATAAAAACGGTAAAAAATGACGAAACATTATCTAAAACACAGCAACAACAGCAATTAACGGAGCTAAATAAGCAATTAGATGATGAATTAAGTTTTATACAGTTAACGGTTAGAAAAAATGTCTCAACCTTAGTCAATAGCTTATTTACATCTGCAGGTAATACAAGTTCAGGATTGTTATTTAATAACAAAGCGTAAATATCGTATTGATAAAACGAACAACTGAGTAATTTTGTTTATTAGGTATTTACTTGGAAAGCGTGTAAAAGTGGTGGCCCCTCCCAGACTCGAACTGGGGACCTAACGATTATGAGTTGCAAAACAAGGACTTACTACGAGTTACTTTTTGATATAACTATTTACTAATTTTCATAGCTATATCATGGGGTTATTGAATAAACCCTACCTCTGATGCATAAATCATTATGTATTTCAGAACGTTAAATTTTACGTTCAAAGTAGCACAGAGGTAGCACCATATGTCAGACACAAAATTTCGCTTCACAGAATTGTCGCTTGAAAAGATAGAATCAAACGGTAAACGCACTCGTTATTATGACAATCTATTGTCAGGACTCATTTTAGATGTGAGCGTAGCTGGTAAAAAGTCATTTAGAGTTTATAAAAAGATACCAGGGAGAGATACTCCTATTAATGTCACCCTTGGTTACTTTCCATCAATTGCACTCGATGATGCAAGGCGAATGGCTAGAAAGGTAATGGCAGATATAGCTGAGGGTATTAATCCTAATGACCTTAAGCGCCAGTTTAGAGCGGCTTCGATTACTCTGAAAGAAGCTTTTGATTCATACATCGAATCTAGAGATCTCAAGCCTATAACCAAAAGAGGTTATAAGCAAAAAATGGACTGCTATCTACCGGACTGGCATAACAAGCGCCTAGCCGATATTAATCAAACAATGATTTTGAAGCGCCAACGAGAAATAACCTCAAGAAGCCCTGCTCAAGCAAACTGTACCATGCGCCTACTACGTGCTTTGTTTAACTTTGCTAAGGCTGAATACAAATCTTCAGAAGGTCGCTCACTATTTCCAGAAAACCCTGTAGCTGCTCTTTCTGAAAAACGTAGTTGGAATAATATAAAACGTAAAACAAGACGACTGCGCCGTTCACAGCTAAAACCTTTTGTAGATGCATTATATGAAGTAAGAAATGAAGCAGCTAAATATCGTCAAAATAGTCGTGTCGGTTTTTGTGATTATCTGGAGTTTTTAACCTTTTCAGGCCTGAGAAGGTCTGAGCTACTGCAACTGCCTTGGTCACAAGTACATCTTGAAGACAGGATATTTATTTTAGAAGATACAAAAAATGGCTTGGACGTCGAGTTCCCTATTACAGATCGATTAGCTGAGATATTTAATCGACGAAAAGAATACAAGGTATCTGACTATGTGTTTGGGACAAACAGTAAAAAGGGCTACCTCACTGATCCTAAAAAAACGTTAAAACATGTATGCCAAATTGCAGGAGTAAAAATCACTTCGCATGATTTGCGCCGTACATTTACATCAATGGCTGAGAGTAGCGGAGTATCCGGATACCTCCTGAAACGCCTTCTAAACCATATTACAGATAAAAGTGATGTAACTGCTGGCTATTTAATTTTAACCGCTGAGGAGCTTAAAGAGCCCGCAGAAAAAGTAACCGAAACAATAGCCAAATATGCAGGTTTGATTGAGCAAAAACCTGATGATCAAATGAGTGAAATGAAAAGTCTGTTAGCAAGCTTAACTAAGGAACAAAAAGTTGAGCTGATGAGCGCTTTGCTTGCTTGAATTGAATGTCAGGTGTGGCGATTTTACCAAACCTGACATCTAAGGCTGTTACTTACTTTGGGTGATATTCATCAATCTCAATATTTTCAGGATTAAGCCTCGAATATATTTCTAAAAACTTATTCCTCGCATTTGCTAATAATTCATTGCCGTTATCATAGCCTGAGCTATATCTACCAGACTTTGAATTAATAACCCATTTATCATCTCTATAATGCAGCTCACCACCGATACGCGCAGACTTAAATCCTGTTAAAGTTGGGTGCCCTCGTCTTTCAACTTCCTTACCCAGCAATAAAGCACCATCAATAGATATTACCCAAATTCGAAATTCCTCATCAGAGGTATTAAGCAGCTCAGCGAAATCATCAGCTAAGCACTTTTCTTGCTTTCCATAATAACTAAGCCCAGCTTGGTTATGTAATTCACCGCCTGATATTTCCTCTCTATTAATTCGTATTGGAGCCCTAGGTTTACCGAATTGCTTATCTAGGTAAGCAAAGTAGTTATCTTTTTCTTCTTTAAACGAACGAATTAATGGAACAAGGAAGTCTTTGCCAGAGTAATCCTCATGTAACGATTGATGCTCAAGGATATTCTTAAGTGGTCGTGAAATAACATCAAAACCATCTTGATCATATATTGAAATGCCAGCTACGGCATCCCCTTGAGGGATTTCAGTAGAGTCGAATAATATATCAAACAAATGTAAGCTTCCGCTCTTGAACTTGGCACACCAAATATATTTTGCTAGAGGCTTACACAAGATTGCTTCTTTATTGGCAACTTCCGGCTGTTGAATTAGACTACTTTTATAGTCAGCTGAGCTAACCAGCTCTATTTCATGAGTGACCTCAGGGCAATCTTCTTTTTGTTCTTTATAGTAAAAAAAGTACTCATCAATTAGAGAATTACAAGTATTTGAAATATATTCAGATGGAATTCTAATTTTTCTATAGTTTGGGACTATCAAACTATCTGGAATAAGAACTTGATCTGCATCTTGCCAATTACCATTATCATCTTTTTCTTCTAAAATAAGACCCCATTCAATTGGCGACTCAGCTTTACTATTTGTTATTGAAGCAATTTGATTTGGATCATTAACTATTCGTACTCTTGCAAAAGGACCAATCCTATCATCGTGAATATATAGATAGTTATTACCGTTACGCTCCTTGTACCCTAAAACTGTGACTGCATGGCCTCGCCCCTCACTTACAAGTTGAGCCTGCTCCTCTTCCCAGTACACATCAACACCAAGAATAATAGGAAGGTCACTATTTAAATAACTTTTAACTATATTAAAAAAATTATCAGATTCAGCTTTTGAGGTATCAATATTAAACTTATGATTTCTTAGCTTTTGTATATCTAAAGAACGAAGGATTTGCTTATTAGTTAAACCATTATTAGGAAAACTGTTGTGAGAATCGGCAACGTGGTTGATTGCTGATAGTGTTATTTCGCTTGATGATGGTACTGTTCTTAAGTCATTCTTATCTAATGCTTGAAGTGCAGTCCAAATTGAAGTAGTTGCACATGCTGATACGACTTTATCTTGTTCTTGGAATGCTACTGTATCTACATGTAAATTTAGGCCAAATAAATTAACTTTGTATCTATGGTTCAGAGCTTTTTTATTGTCACTACCAACAAAGCTTTCATACAGTCTTAAACAAGATTTACCAATAAAAGTTTTGGGTAATGGTTTCACGACTATAAAGCCAAGGTAAGCCTTCTGTAATTGTTCATGCTCTTCTTCATTATATTCACGAAGATAAGATTGGAACTCAGGGTGGTTTATTTCTTTAGAAAAAAAATGCAGCCTAGCACATCGATCACCATACTGATTAAAGCACTTTACATAATACCTTGAATAATCCTCTAAAAAGTCCCGATCGACATAATCTGGCTCAAGCAATATCGTTTGAGCATTAAAGTCTGAAAGATAACGGTATAAATACTTTATCTGATACTTAGAGTTGATGTCGGGAAATTCAGAGCCGAATCTCTCTTTAACCAAATTACTTAAAGTTTCTTTGGCAAATTCACATAGAAGGAAGTCTGACTGCATTTTTGTTCCATCAAAAAAGGCAGCCTGGCAGCTGCCTTCTCATCCACAGAGATGATTAAAGGTTATAACTACGAGAAAAAAATTTATCTGTAGGGGTCTGATTACGAGCTTTTTCTGAGTAAGCTTTATCGCGTTTGTTTTGACGGCTATTAAAACCACGGGCTATCTCTTTATCAGCCTCTTTGCTTCCTGCAAGTTTTGCTAACTTTTCAAAAGTCATATTAAGAACCTATTCTGTGATTCAATTGGGTCGAATATTATACAGACAAAGTATTTTCTATCAATATCTGCGGATTATTTTTTTGTGATCGCCAACTAGAAGAAAGTAAAAAAATTTTACTTTCAAATAAAAAATAGCAGTTCAATACAATCTGTACAAGCTTCAGACTATCTTTTCGTACTTATATTTTAGGTAAAATGCAATTCAATAATTTATCCACTGCTAACCTTGACCAAATAAACCTTTTAGATGGAGCTGTGCCAAAGAGTCCATTTCTTTTAACATTTGGTGCCTCACGGCAGCCTCTTCCCGTTTTTCTTTTGGTGCATTAGCTCTTTGCCTTTTTTCGAAGAAGTCATCAGGGAGAGCGATTTTAACAAGGTCTTCAATTCGCTTCTTTGGCTTAAAATTATGGTTTGTGCTTGCAGAAGAGAGTGCAAATTTTAAAGTTCTATTTTTATCAATGATAAGATAAAGAGTCATCCCCACAGCCTTGTATAACTGAAGGTCTTTGATGTAAGGCAGGTTCTTCATGTACTTTTCGTACTTATAAGTTTTGTTATTCACAGTTAAGTGTCCTTAATAATAAGATTTTTGGATATTGAGAATTTAAGGTGTTAAGCAGGGAGCTAGAGGCCTTGATAATAAAGGGCTGCATTGGTGGTACTGTCCTTCAGTGACAAACTTTTGCACGCCAGAGACAAACATTTAGCTCCCAGTGACATAAATTTGTTCGCCAATGACAAACTTTTGACCGCCAGTGACATTACTAGAAACTACTTATACATAATTTTTAAGCAGCTATACACTAGTCACCTCTACCGCGAAGTAGATAGTTGTTAGGTGGAATGACTATACCTTTATCCTCTTTATCTACATGAATTCCTGAATGAGGATGGCAGTCAAGAATGAAGTCTAAAGCGTGTAAAAAGCGCCGTTTGAACCTACTTAAGTCGAATCGTTTAAAATAAGGAAAGATGTCTTTGTGGAGAGTCACCCAAGGAACAAAACCAACTCTTTTGCGTCCGTAACCTCGACGTATGAGAAATAGGTAGAGATCATGGGCGAGAACAATGTCCTTAGCTCGAGCAAGTTGAAGGAATCTTAAATCAATGGGGATAATACTTTTATCATCGGTAATCAACGCCTTAAAACTGCTCGAGGGAGTGTAGAGAATCTGCTTATATTTAGCGTTGAATTGACCAACGTCATACTCATTCGTGATCACATTATCTGCTTCAGCGAAAAACCCTCTTCTTCGAGTTTTATCTTCTGAATTATTAGTTGAAACAACTGTAAATGTAGTATCAAACACTCTTTCGAGAGAGAGTAAAAAATTAGCGTATGTGCCACCTGATATACAGTCTTGCCCTGTTATTTGATGAAACAGGTCGCTTACCGATTTGGCTATGACGTATGAAGGTAGTTCAGGCCTTCGACTTATCTGTGTTGTAAGATGAGCAATAATCAACCTTGCATAATGACCATGAGGCAAGATTTGAGGGCTACTCAACATTACAGTTTTGTACTTGCCAAAACCTTCGACATTGCACTTCTCAAGCTTTTTAAGAGGCAAAATACATGGGTCTATTAAAAATGCAGGGTATAAACCAATGGTGCGCTCTTCTGTAGGGCACTTTGTAATTATTTCTATGTTGTTATGAGAAAGGGCCATTAGTAATGAACCTCCCCGCTGCGAATTAAAGGCTGCGTTTCAATCCAGTGGTGGAATTCTGATATAGGAAAGAGTGTTTTACCTCCTTGCTTGATATAAGGAGGCAGTGAGTGACACGCTTTAGCTTGTCTATTCTCACTGAGCTTGTTGTATAAGGTTTGCTTAGAGCAGCATAAAGCTTCTGCAACTTCATCTACTGTATAAAATTGCGGTTTGATTTTTGGCATAAAGCACTCCGTTTACTAATATATGGAATGCCTTACTATTATGGGAATAAAGTTACTGATTTCTCAAAAAAGCTACCCCAACATGCAATACCCTTTTTTATATACAGCATGTATATATAGACAGTAAAAAATCTACAAATAGTGACAAAATTGTTGAATCACAAAAAAATATGATTAAATTGATAAGTCGGTCAAAAACAAAGGAGCCGACAAAATGGCAATTAAGAAGAAAGAAAAATATAAGAATTACTGTAAAGTTATAGAACTGAACAAAGTAGATAATGTTTATAAGCTACAAATCACTTTAACTCTAAGGTACTGGCTAATGCTGATATTTTTAGTTTTCCCCAGTCACCTTGTTAACTCTAAAATTGAACACGTTTCTCAAGCTATTTCTTCTTTAGGTGTATTGTAAAGTGATTAATTAATAGTAATTAACTGTGCACCTTTCGGTAGGTGCACTAACTATTATTTTTAAGATAAAACAAAACAGCGAAGAAGATCACAAGACTTAGAATCAAAGCGCAACCAGCGAGTACAGGAGCCATGTTTAAATCCTGCCTTCTTTAATTGCTGTGAAAAGATCATTTTTCAGCTTGTCGTAGCGTCGAGTAGCGCGAATCGCCAACACCATTAAAATCCACATTTGAAACCATTCGTATATTGTCATAACTGCAATCTCTGCTAATGCTTTGCACTTGAGTATAGAAAAGATCCTTCCCAATTACACAAAGCAATAATCCACTCACTAATATTTTGTTGCTTCTGCTCATTACACCCCATGAAAGGAAATGTGATTTTTTTGCTTCGAGATTTGAAATGACTGAAAGGCTCTAGTCTAATATCCCAAACCTCACCGATTTCATTAGTTACATCGAAAGCCAACGCTTTTTGAGAAATCAAAGCAAAAAAGATTTCCTGCTCTGATTGCACTTCTTTCTCAAATGATAGCCCTAATGGTTCACATTCAGCTTCGATACCAGCCAAGCGGCTTTGAAACTCAACGACTACAGGTATAAATGGCCTTAGTTCAACATTTTTATATAGCTCTATAGGTAACATACATTGCTCCTTAAAATTAGGCATGCCTAATTTTGAACACTGCCCTATTCTTTAAGTGATTAGTAATAGGTGTCGTAAAGCTCTCCACGTGATTGTGCATCTTCAGCTTCTTCACGCGACATAAATTCACCATCAGCGATAATATTGCCCATACCATCATTCAATTGTTCTAGTTGCTCGCTTTCTTTAGACGACTGCTCATCGCTTGTAAATATACCTGCCAGCAAGTAGACAGCCCCAACTAATACACACACAAATGTTTCAAGCATATTCATTCCTCTCCAAATTCAAATTACCCACGAAAGCGAAAACTAAGAACTCCTTAGTATCCAGATTCAATTAAAGCTAAGAAACTCTTAGTTTTCAAGCTAAGAACAATAAATAATGAAAACTAATGACGAATCACCATTTCCAAAACGCTTAAAAGAAGCAAGAAAAGCCAAAGGGCTATCGCAAAAACAGTTGGGAATTTTGGCTGGAATGGATCAGTTTGCAGCATCAGCAAGAATGAACCAGTACGAAAAAGGTGTACATTCTCCAGACTTTAAAACAGTGAAAGCATTGGCTGATATTTTAGAAGTGCCAACTGCGTATCTATATTGTATCGAAAATGAGTTAGCAGAAACTATTCTAGAGAATCATGGTAAAGCATCAGGCAACACCTAAGATTATTTTTACTAATTAATTTTTTATTTTAAAAGTTTAGGAAGCTTATCCATATGATATTCAACTTTTAAAATTTCTGATGATTTAACTTTTTCAATAGTCGAAGTTTTTTCATTGTATATTAGGAACCAATTATGACCTTCTTGAATGATTTTTACTTTAGCTTTAGAGTCAGCTAGATAGAGTGTTGCATTAACCACTTTTGAGCCACCCAACGCCGTTGGTATATAAGGATAAATATTATTAGAATAAATAGAAATAAATTGAAATAGGCCATAGCCCAAGCAAAGAAAAGCAAACATCAGAGAAAAATATTTTTCATGTTTTGGATCTGAATCAAGATCTAAATGATTAAGCTGTACCCCCTTTCTTTCATCATCTTGAGAAATCGCTATTCCATAAGCACCTAAGAAAAAATACAAAGTAAACTTTGAGTATTGACCTAATAATTCACTCTCACCGCTTGCAAAAAAAAGAAGAGCTATAAAAGGGATTGTAATTATATAGATTAATATTTTAAGTAACTTTGACTGAAACCGCTTTCCTCTCATGACCTCTATAGCTAATAAAGCAAAACTACTATAGAAAATATAAATACCTAAATCCATGTAAGCGCCAAATGCTGAGAAAGGAAATTCTAAAAAATCAGCACTATGCAAAATACTGTATATGCCTGCTGGTATCGATGAAATTCTCAGCAACCAAGGGAACAAAATTTTTGGCTCGTAACTTTTAGAAACATCTGAAATATTCGTTCTATAAAACACAAACAGGAACATTGATGTGAAAATAAATACTGAACCAAATCCAGTAAGCATATACCTCGCTTCTACAAGCTCAAATTCATAACTGCCATAACTTGCCAAATATGAGTTATGTACAACAAAACCTACTAGGTATAACAATATAGGAACTCGTATAAAATTATTTCTTAAAAAATCCATTTCATTCTCAATAATTGAAACTTTTAATTGTGCGAATTACATCATATGTACTTCTTTTA
Organism: Pseudoalteromonas sp. SG41-1; assembly: GCF_014164575.1. Taxonomy (NCBI): domain Bacteria; kingdom Pseudomonadati; phylum Pseudomonadota; class Gammaproteobacteria; order Alteromonadales; family Pseudoalteromonadaceae; genus Pseudoalteromonas; species Pseudoalteromonas sp. SG41-1. Next base: position 23,906 of record NZ_JACJFL010000045.1, on the reverse strand, counting down.
ATTGATGGAACTACAATTTTAATATTTAAAATGAGGCATCATGAGCAATTGCCTCCTCTTTTCTGGGCTTCGCCCATACCCCGCTATGTAGAAGCCTAAAATAGGCTTGCACATAGCGGGGTATGGGCTTTTGAGTATCTTACACGCAGATTTTTATTTGCAGATTGAAATATAAATTAAAGCTGCTAATCTAAATATTAATCAAGCCCTTCGGGCAAGAATAAAACAGGCGCTGCACTGCTGCCTTCAACACGTTGTTACATTCTCTGTAACCCCCACTTCAGAAGCTTTCAGCTTCATTATAAAACCAAGTCTTTTGATTTTTAGGCGCGATCAGTCCGAGCCTTACGCATGCGTAAAACAGGGGCGAATAGGCGTTAGCCGCTGAGCTTAATCAGCCAGTTTTTCTTACAATCACACCGGAGAATAACTATGACCTTTAATGCTAAAGCAGAAGCATTGCGCCTAAAAAATGAGAAAAAATTGATCAGTAAAAAACGATTTAAACCATCCAAGCTAGATAAACATAAACAACGACTTCTGGCTCTTTACGAAGAAGATACGAGTATAGCCAGCCTACAAAGATGGCTCTTGCGTAAAGGAGTGAGAGTACATTGGACAACTGTAAAACGTTGGGTACAAAAGAATGGCTAAGTTCGCAAAACCAGAAACGCAAGCGGAGAAGCTAGCTAAAAACTTATACAAGCACAAAATTATTAAATCTCTAGGAACTGCTCGAAGCTATAAAACTGCACTGATAAAAATAGCTCGGTGGTCAAAAGATATTGGGATTAATGGAGTTCAGGGCATGAGCCTTCAAGATGCTTATAAATACCTTGATTACCGCAGTGAGTTTGTAGGCCAAAAAACGTTGGATATGGAACGGCAAGCAATTCAAGCTATGTTTAAACTCAATGGTAAACTTGGCCCTAAAGAAACGCTGACTGTAATAAAATCCGAAAAAGAGATAATCGAAAAGTCTCGCGCCTATACTTCAGCCCAAGCTCACGCAATCAGTGAACATCAAACTAGAAAATATAATTTATCTACACAAATAGCCTACGCAGCAGGCTTAAGAGCCCATGAACTATTAACTATAGCAAGAGTATCAGAGCGAAAAGCAGATAGCCGCCCAGCGTTAAACAGTAAATGGCTTGGTCGAGAAGGTTGTATTTATACAGTTAAAGGCAAAGGTGGCCTAATCCGTGATGTACTAATACCTAACACTTTAGCTAACCAGCTAGAGCAAAGGCGCTTAGCACAGCCTATAACGGTTCGTGATAGGGAAATTAACTATTTGCAACGTTATGATATTGGTGGTGGTCATAAATGGTCATGCTCATTCTCAAAAGCATCTAGCCGTACACTCTTTTTTTCTAATGGCGGGCATGGTCTTAGGCATAGCTACGCGCAAGAGAGAATGGCTGAGCTAAAAAGCTTAGGTTTAGCGAGAGCTATTGCTCTCGAAACTGTATCGCAAGAATTAGGTCATTTCAGGGCTGAAATTACTGAGGTTTACTTGAGATAGAAGTTCAGACTATTTAATGCACTCTTGATTCGTTAAGTTTTGCAGAATTTTAAGTCTTTAAAATCTATTTCTTTTTTTTTCATTACTTTTGCTGACTCAAAGAAAATAAATAGTTTTTTGGATTTATTACTATCAAGGAGTTCCTTTTTCCCCTTCAAACTGAGAAAAGCAACTGATGTAGAATTAGGCTTTACTTCTCTATCTTCGTGCAAGAGATTAAATTTTTGGTTTGTGGCTGTAAAACCACTCAACGTATTACCTTTAAAATCAGCTTGCAGTCTTCGATTCACTTGAGAAATCAGTTCCAAATCTAAAAATTTTCCATCTTCACCAACTACACCAAGACCCTCCACAAAACAACTGGTCTGTCCCGTATTTAAAATAGTAAGCTTTAATGCATCTGCAGGGCCATCCTCTAAAGCCATTAAAACAACACTATAGTCAATTTCAAATTTAGGCTTACCTCGCCTGTAAGTAAAAGTTGCGAGGGTTGCTCCATACAGCGCAACTGTAAACATTAAAATGTCTTTGACCAAAGTAGTATCCATACTTGCCATCCATTTAAAAATTAATTGTTCATTTATAACTTAAACTAATAACACATCTTATGTAAAAATTATCAATATAAAATAAAAACAATCTCTTGAAAGCTAATTAACCTTATACGAGCTTCTCGTATAAGGTTAATTAGCTTATTGATTTCCAGAAGAAGGTTGTGGCGGCTTAACTTTTGGCATTGGAGTAGATGTGCTAGATGGTGGTAATTGTTTGTTCGTTTGGCTTGGCTGATACGGCTGATGTTGATTATTTTCTTTTGAGTTAGACATTAATATCCTTAATTAAAATAAGTTGATTTCAAATATGCATCTGCATCTCTTTCAGCTAATGACAAAGAACTTGTATCTTTTGGAAGAGTTAGTCCACCTAAAAATTTATTTTCAGATGCCAATGAGTCTTCTTTAAGCTCAGACCATTTCGTATGTATTTGCTCTTCTGTCCACTTACCTTCAGCGACAAAATACCAATCACGTTCAGCCCTAAGAGCTATTAAAGATAGTGTATCCCCCAACTTGTTCAAGGCCATAAGTCTTTTTTTATAAGGTAATAGTGGCTTTATAGCTGTCACAACTTGAGATATTGCTATAATCAAAGCCCAAATGAACTGATATTCTTTCCACAAAGCCCAAGCTGCAATGCTTGAAGAAGAAGTCACCGCCAAAAACATATTTATATATTGATCATTTTTACTTTGCTTAACAGCATAATGCTGTACGTAATAAACATGTACTTTTAATTCTTTTAATTGGTTCCAGTATTTCTGTTGGTACATAGCTTCTACTTATCGTTAATATTAACCTATCAGGCCACATTTGCCCTATTCATTCCACATTTCTCTATTAATGCTTAGACTCTAAATTATCATTAAGATACATCTCATCTTGATCAGATGGTTCAATAATCCTAGTCTGGAGTGTTGAATCTAAGTAAAGTTCATCCCTGTCTGATGGTTCTAACGTTTTCGTAATAGTAGTATCATCAATGAGGAAGATAGAATCATTGTCAGTTGGTTCTGTAGTATTTGTTTGTAATGTCCAATCTAAATGAAGCTCATCTTGATCTTGATTTTCAACTGTAAATGTTAATACTGTTGAGCCATCATCTTTAAGCTTTGATTTAGTAATTAAGCGAAGCTCTTCACTGTAGTTCATGATGTATGGTTTCATCATTTTCCTTAATTTTTACTAGTAATATATTTTTGTCAAACAAATCATTATTTACTTCAACTACTGAGTACCTATTAGATAACTCTAATGCTTTAATAATGAACTTTATTGAGTTCTTTCCAACTTGGTTTGACTTTGAGAGGATGAATAAAACATCACTATTTGAGTTAATTTTTTTAGACAAATGTAATAGCTCTATAGCTGAAAACTTACCCTGTTTATCAAAAATTGTGAATTCATTTAAGTTTTCTTTTCCATCATTTTGTATTAAATCAAAGTCTGAACTAAATGGTAAATATGTTACAAGTAAGAGCAGTAAAAAGCTGACAGAAACGCTTCTAAAAAATTGCTTTTCTATATTTTTAACTAGTGTTGCAGAAGCTAACTGCTCATCTTGAGCGCTCTGCCAATCAAGGTAAACTCCCTTTACAAATAAGAGCCAGCTCGGTTTAGTTTTAAACTCACCAAACTTACTCTTATGAGCACCTTTTACTTTAAGATACTTACGCAATAAAATTAATAGACTTGATAAAGATAAAGTTGAAAGAAGCAACAGTGACCACAACAACCAACTTAGTGGATGTGCTGAAAACTTCAAGCATGATTGAAACAAAAAAGCTATAAAACCAGTATAAACAAGTGCTATTGCTATGTAGTTATTTACTTTATTATTTAGGATATTGATACTGGCCTGACACTGATCATGCTTGTGTTTTAAAAACTCCAATCTGAGCTCATTATTTCCATTATCGTCGGGTAGTTGATCTAAAGAATTGACTAATTCGCTCAACTCAGATTTTGTTTTTTTTGGTTGAATTTCATGAATCTCTAGAAGTTCAAATAAGCTAAACTTTGTTGAAGGGCTATAGGTAGCGAAATACCAGTATGAATCACCTAACGGTATTGCAATAAGTGAAAACCTTAAATCATTAATTTGACTAATTGAATCAAATTCTTCATCTCTTGATAGATGAAGTACGGGCAAAAAGTTTAGAATATTACAAATAAATAAGCCTAACTTTTGCCATATCGTTCTCTTACTAATCTCCACTCAAATCTCCTGAATTCCCTGCGAGAAAATCAATAATAGCACCTGAAATATTTAAACCTGTTTCAAACTCTAACCATGCCCACTGACCATTGGCATTCATTTCCAAAAAGAACCAAAGATCATCTTTGATAATAAAATCAAAACAACCAAACTTCATACCGCAAAGCCTCATAAACTCAAAACACTGCTGCTTAATCTGATCTGGGATTTGATAAATAGAATATTTAACTTTATTGTTTGGCTTGCGCCAATCAACGTTATTCACAGAGCTTATTTTTACAGAAAAAACTAATTCATTTACTACAGTAACCCTCACCTCAAAGTCTTTATCGATGTAATCTTGCAGGTATACCGGTGAATAATGAAATAAATCTGTCTTTATAGATGGATCAATCATATTTGTTTGTACATACTCTTTGACTGATCCAGAGCTGACTTCACCTACAGCTATAGGTTTTATAACACCTTTTCGGCTTGTAAATTGATCTAGAGCTGTACTTGAATTAGTGATTGAAAGCGTGGGAGTAACAAAGCCTACTTTACTGATCAATGATGCTTGGTATACCTTATTATTAGCCTTACGCATAATTGATGGTTTTGAAAGGACAAGTCCACTAAAGCTCTCAGCTATTCCTTCAATGAAACTGTAAGTTTCCTTATGCATGTAACCATGGTATTTATTTTCAAAAATACCATGCAAATTTTCCATTGATGGTTTTCTAAAATATATAGAATGACAGGATGAACTAGTTATATTTTCTGTCGAATTCCTAATCTCAAATCCTTGCTGAGTAAATGTAATCTGATATTCAGAAAATCGATCTACATCAAGACGAAAAAATTTAAAATTTCTATATTTATCTACAAGATAACTACATGTTTTATCATAACTGCTTGTTATTATAAGAATTTCACTTTCCGTCACCCTTCTCTCCCAAGAACTTATTTAGAAAAATTTCTCTTATGCATCTTTATATTGCTTATCCCAAACATGTTTAAGGGAGTCATTGCAATCAGGACAAATTGTTCCAAAGAGTTTATTGTTTATTAAATATTTAGAGTAATGACCACAGTATTCAGCTGTATGAGCTTTTAACTCTTCCTGCCACTCTCTTAATTTCGTTAACTCACTCTCAACAGTATTAACTTGAGCAGTTAATTGAAGTAAAAATTCTTTATGCTGGGTAAGCCGCTCTATATATAAATCGAAACCACTTAGAAATTCATCAATCAAGTCCCTATCATCTGAATCGAATATCCCTGCCTCTATAGAATCTCTCTCTTTTGAAAATGACAGAAAGTCGGTCAATTCTTGATACTGTAGGGAAGTATCAAAGAATTTAACCTTACTTGAATACTCCCCTAACTTCATTTTAATCATACTCTTAGATTCACTTGGACAGCATATAACTTCGATATCATCGTAATTAAATCGAAAGCCAATGTCATCGACATATCGCCATGTAGTGGTACAGTGATTTTGGCCACCCATTAAGAAAGAAATGTTATGCTAATAAGCATACAAATTTGGGTGAAAAAATGACGAAATTAAAACGCGCAACGTATTCTGCTGCAATCAAATTAGAAACAGCTCAGCTTGTAGTTGACCAAGGCTACACACAAGAAGATGCAGCTAAGGCTATGGGTGTTGGTAAATCAACTGTAAGTAAGTGGGTAACTCAATTAAAGCAAGAGCGGAATGGCCAGACACCCACCGCCTCACCAATGACACCCGAACAAATTGAAATTCGTGAACTTAAAAAGCAAATTCAACGCATTGAATTAGAAAAGGATATATTAAAAAAGGCTACCGCTCTCTTGATGTCCGACTCCCTGAACAATTCTCGTTAATTGAGAAACTAAACCAACGAGAGCGTTACCCAATTAGCGTGCTGTGTAACGTATTCAATGTGCATCGTAGCAGCTATAAATATTGGGCTATACGGGATACAACGCCGACGCCAGAGCAAGTAAGGCTAGAGGCTGAAGTTAAAGCAATACATGCAATGAGCGGCGGCTCAGCTGGAGCGCGGACAATCGCGGCAATAGCAACGAACAATGATTTTGAATTGAGTCGTTATCGTGCTGCTAAGCTAATGGTTAAATTAAAGCTTGAAAGCTGCCAAGTACCTCAACATTCATATAAACGTGGTGGTAATGAACACCTTGAAATTCCAAACCTGCTTGATAGACAATTTGATGTTGTTGAGCCAGATACCGTGTGGTGCGGTGATGTGACGTATATTTGGGTAGGTAATCGCTGGGCTTATTTAGCCGTTGTTATTGATTTATTTGCACGTAAAGTAGTTGGCTGGGCCATGTCGTTGTCGCCAGATACTAATTTAACGCTAAAAGCGCTTGAGCTGGCTTATGAAAGTAGAGGTAGGCCAAGTGGGTTGATGTTTCACTCAGACCAAGGTAGCCATTATACGAGCTTGAAGTATCGCCAACGTTTATGGCGCTATAAAATCACACAAAGTATGAGTCGACGCGGAAATTGTTGGGATAATGCGCCAATGGAGCGATTTTTTAGAAGCTTTAAAACGGAATGGATGCCAAAGGTTGGATATGAAAACTTTAAAGAAGCTAAATATAGCGTAAGCGATTACATCAATGGATATTACAATAATGTTAGACCACATCATTATAATGCAGGTTTAGCGCCAAATGAATCTGAGGTTAGATACCAAGATTCTAAAGCTGTGGCCAAATTTTATTGACCACTACACCACTCTCTTTCCCAAGAAAAGCCTTGTCTTTGTGACTTTTCCCCTAAGGGGTGAACAAAAGGAGCAAGCAAATCAATAAATTCCCTAGAGCTAACGGAAAGGCTCTCTGAACTTTTAATTTGAAGCAGCTTGCCTAAGGTTGTATTATCTAAATAGGCAGTTGGCCTTACTCCTTCTTCTACCATAAATGCCTTTTTGAACCCTATGCCATAAACCATGTTCTCAGAACTTCTTCTTTTAGAAATCTCAATAAATGCACCGATTGCGTGAACTGGTGTTTCAGTGAAACAGGCAATCTTATGATTGAAACTAGACTTTTTAGCTCCCTGAGGCACTAAAGCATTTATGAGGCCTTCTGATTCATGCCTCCCTGAATTTAAAATGCTATTAAAGCTTTTTTCACTTGTCATATGTATCAAGTAATCAGACATATCAGGCTTAACTATTTGATCAATTTCAAAAGTTTTCATCAATCCTCCATGACTTATTTTTCTAGTTAGAGGAAATCAGTATAGCTAAATACAACTTGCAACACAGCTGATATTAGAGTTATCAGCATAAACTAAAACTTAATATTCAAGATAAGCTATTCACCTGCTATGATAAAAAGTAGCACAGAGGTAGCACAGGGTATTTTCTGTTAGTAGGTATTTACTTGGAAAGCGTGTAAAAGTGGTGGCCCCTCCCAGACTCGAACTGGGGACCTAACGATTATGAGTCGTGTGCTCTAACCAACTGAGCTAAGGGGCCATTTTGTATTAGCTTATGTTTTTAAAAAACAAAGCTAAATTTTTGAAGCGTTTAACCACCTAAGCGACTAAAGCGGGTTGCAGTATAAAAAGTTTTTACTGGCTTGTCACTAGCAAAAACCTTTATTTTAACAATCAATAAGCTAACTGCTTAAATAGTAGTCGCAAAAAGCTTTTATTGGTGACTAAAGCCATTCACACGAGTACTTGTATCATGTAGGAACGACTTTAGTCGCGAATGTTTTATCTTGTTCGTACCGATTCACAAACAAGATAAAAAACGCTACGCTAAAGTTAGCGCTAAATAGCTGCCAACGCTTTGTTTTATAATGCTTACTAACTCTTTATCCATATATTGATATTCATCAGCAATATCTAATACTTGAATATCTTTATACGTTAATAAATCTCCAAATTGCGCTTTAAGTCTATTTTTGTGTTTTTGCTCCATAACAAATATGACATCAGCCCATTGCATCATTTTGGCATTCACTGTTCTCTTTGCATTAGGGCTGGTGCCTGCTGAGCTAACAGCGAGCTCTGGGTGATTTCTCCATACTTGCTCAGCCGTTGGGCTTCGCCACTGATTGCGACTACAAATGAAAAGTACATTTGTCTCTTTATGTTCCTTCATTAATTATGTACTCCTTTATTAACTGAGCAGTCACGGTTTAAAACAAACTTTTCACCAGTGAATGTTTTTACAGGGTTACCACGCTCAACTTCCCAGTGCTGCTGCCAACGTGCTGTTTCTTGCTGAGTCATTTTATCCAACGCTACTTGCTCTAGTTTTTGAAACAACAACACACTTGCTAAACGCTTATTGGCATGTTGACTGCGCTCACTCTCAACACGTACCGAAGTCCCCGTTGCTGTGTGAGTTGCTCTTACCGCTGAATCAGTAGTATTAACATGTTGACCGCCAGCGCCAGACGCGCGGCATGTTTGAAAAGTTACGCCTTTATCAAGCTTACTTTCATCAATATCGAACAGTTGCCCGCTAAAAAACCAGTTTTTACGTTTATGCTTAAGCCGATACTGACTTTGACACACCCACAACATAGTACCTTGCCATGACTGAGCCAATTGCTTAACTTGGCTTTCCTTTTCTGAATAAAATTTTGTTAAATAAGCTGTTGTTGAATCTAGCTGCCCTGAACCAACTTGTAATAGTACCGATTTAAAACAGTCCAGCTCTTTAGTAGCAACGGTTTCAACAATATCGAGCCTTATGCCCTTTTCTCGACATTGCTTTTCAATCGTTTTCAGCGCCAAACCAACAGCTTTGCAACACTCGATAGGGCCCTGCCCAGCAGATAGTTGTAGTAATATCATGATGAACAATCTCCATTTGTTTTAAAGGTTAGTATCGGGCGTAACTTAGCCACAACTTCAATTAACCCTGCATCGACCATATCGCTGATCACCGTTTCGCACTTTTTGTATGCTTGTGGTGCTTCGTCGTATAGCAATTCTTTATTACCACAAACAACTCTGCTGCCTAACGCTGTACGATATAAATCTTCGCGCTTGTATTTATGACCTAATCGGCCATGGCACTCACCACGCTGCCATTTTCGCCCCGCGCCGTGTGCAAGTGAAAATAAACTAGTATTGATACTTTCCTGCACTGTTAGATCATTACCACTTAACTCTGTAAATACAGGTTTTACAAGATAACTGTAATCGCCACGAGAGCCTGGGATCACTACATAGCCTTTATCACTCGGTGTTGCACCTTTTCTGTGTAACCAGCCATCGCAACCATTAATATTTTTAGCCGATACTAAATTATGGTTAATATCTAAGGTACACCCACCATTGGCTCGTATAGCCTCTAAAAACCGCTTAGCGATCAACTCACGATTAAGCTCTGCAAAGCGCACCGCTTCATCATGCTTGCTCATGTAATCTTTAAAATCAGCATCACCTTCACATAAGCCATCGTGATTATGACCCGCTATATGTTCAACCAATATTGATTGCCCTAACCCACGCGAGCCTGAATGAACCAATAATTGAAGATGCTTTTTACTTAGCCCTAACTCATCTAAGGCACTTTGATTGTATATCTCATCAATAGCTTGAAACTCAGCAAAATGATTACCGCCACCAATGGTACCCAAGGCACTATCATAACCCTTGGTAGTAATATTTTTTGCCGCTTTGCTACTTTCTATGATTGAGAACCAACTTTCATCAAGTGGCAGCTCAATATGTGTAAATTTTTTGGCAAGTTTATCTAGATTTACTTTTGCTACTTTTGCTGTGGTTTGCCACAGCGCCATACCACAGCCAATATCGTTACCCACTAATGCAGGGTAAATTTTGTTGGTCGTGAAAAATGCAGCCCCAATAGGATACCCTCTACCTGGGTGTAAATCAGGCATGCCCGCAACGCGTTGCATACCATTTAGCTCTGATGTTTTGATCAGTTGCTGTATCGCCAGCCCCTCAATCCACGTATCAGCAGACGCAATAAGGCTAACTTTATCAGTTATTTTTTGGACGGATTTGCCCATAATACCAATTCCTTTTTCTTTGTTAGAAAAATAGGATTAAAACGAAATACGAATTGGCAGGTCTGGATCTATTTTGAAATCAAACGAAAGGAACGCGTTTAAACGCAATGCTTACCTAAATGTACTTAATATATAACAGCGTGTTTAAGTAACAAGTTTCTTATCGGATAAGACCTGCAAAGGATGTTGATGTAATTGTCATAGTATTTTCTCCTTCACAGTTAGTTGATGAATCCAACACTTAGGGTAAGTGCTGAACAATTGAACGAGCGCATGATAATTAGTTTTTGGATATAAAGCAAACAAAAATTATGGCGTGTTTTATGTGCTTCTATATTTATATATATGTTGTTACACGAGTATTTGCCCGAAGTAGGTATTTTAACTTACATACATGTTCTGTAAAACGAAGTGATTGAACAAGAAAACAAGGATAAAAGTAACCATTAACTAGTTAGTAGGAAATTTTGCGATTAACTCAGGTACTATGTTGAGGTAAGGGTATAAGTTCTTCTTTGAGCTGAATTGGTTAACTCCATGTTTGTCAAAATAGCTGTCTTGACAAAATTTGTGCCAGCTCTTTTTTATTTCTAATAACTTCCGCACAGTAGTCACTTTTTATCTAACCATTTGTTCATAGCTTGATCGTAGGCGTCGGTTACTTTTGTTTTAGCACAAGTGGTGCCTACTAAGTAACTATCTGGTAGGTCACTTTTTGGCATTACACCAGCTCCTATCGATACCTTTTTAAAGCAGTTATCTCCGAGGCGATAGATAGTTAATTGCATGCTTTGCTTTTCAACTTTTAATGGGTCTATGCTGGTTTGCTGGTGCTCCTTTGGCACTGTAATACGCTGTGGTTGTGCTAAAGCTTGTGACGTTGGAGGTGTTGATGGGAGTGTATTTTGCTGTTGCTTTAGTATGCTCTTTAAACCTAATTTAAGGTCTATTTTTTTATAGCTGTTAGAGTCTGTTTGTGCATTGGGCGTTACAGGCTTTATTGTTTTTTTAATTTTTACAATCGTATTTGCAGCAGGAGTAATTGGTTTTTCAGGCTTTTTCAACAGCGTGGCTTCGTCGTGCTGGTTGCTATTTTGTCCTATTGCTGGCAATGACTTAGGCAACGCCATACTAACCATGTATGCTTTAATTGGGGGAGTGTCTGTCACTATTAATTTGGGGGTTTTAACATTCATTAATATTGAAAAAATTATCCCGTGGAGCAGTAATGAAATAATAAGAGGCCAGCGCCACGTTGTCACAATATTTGTTCCCTAAACAATAAGTGTTCCCTATAACACTAATTTAATATGACCACATAGGCGCTACAAAGTTCCTAATATTAACAGCATGTTATTATTTTTCTTAGCATTGACCAAATATTTAAACTCTTGTTTTAAAATGGGTGTAATAAGAATTATGCAACTGCTCATTATCTATAACCTTAAATCAGCTAGAGAAATGAGCATGTTGTAGCATATCTCACTACAGGCAAACTTTATTGTCTCTGCACAAGCTAACAATACTGCCCTGCTGCGAAGCCGCAGCTCCAAGCATATTGGAAGTTATAGCCGCCTAGCCAACCGGTTACGTCGGTTACTTCACCAATAAAGTACAGCCCTTGGGCTTTTTTCGCTTCAAAGGTTTTTGAGCTGAGTTCGTCGGTGTCTATACCGCCTAGAGTTACTTCCGCTGTGCGGTAACCTTCGGTGCCGTTGGGTTTAATTTGCCAGTTATGAATGTAATTAGCTAGATCGTCAATTTGGCTATGGGTGAGCTGATTTACATTGCAATCTGGAATGGCTTTACTCTCATGCAGTATTTCAATAAAGCGTTTTGGCAAAATAGTCGCAAGGCTATTTTTTAATGATTTTTGTGCTTGGGTTTCTCGCCATGTTGCTAATTGCGCTGTTAAATCAAGCTCTGGTAACAGGTTTATAGTCACTGCTTGCCCTGCTCGCCAAAATGAGCTGATTTGTAATATAGCGGGGCCTGATAAACCACGGTGAGTAAATAGGATGTTTTCTTTAAAACTGGTGCCGTCTTCACTGCTGACGATACATGGCACGCTAATACCCGATAGCCCTTCAAAGCGGTCTTTATCATGTTGGTGCAAGGTAAATGGTACAAGTGCTGCCATGGTCGGTAATACTTTTAAGCCAAATTGCTCAGCAATTTTATACCCTATTGGTGTTGCGCCTAGTTTTGGCATGGTTAAGCCACCAGCGGCAACAACGAGTGACTCACAGCTGTATGACTGTTGTTCTGTGATCACGAGATAGCCAGTAGCGGTTTTTTCAACGCTAAGCACTTCGTTACGCAGCGCAACATTAACACCCGCCCACTCGCACTCTGTTAGCAAAATATCAACGATATCTTGTGCGCTATTGTCGCAAAATAACTGCCCAAGGGTTTTATGGTGATACGCCAAACCGTGTCTGTCCACCAGCTCAATAAAATCATGCTGGGTATAACGGCTCAAACACGATTTTACAAAGTGTGGATTACCACATAAATAATTCTCAGGGCTGGCGTTTTCATTGGTGAAGTTACAACGTCCGCCGCCGCTGATGAGAATTTTACGACCAGGCTTTTTGCCCATATCAAGCACTGTAACACTGCGGCCACGGTATCCTGCTTGTGCTGCACACATTAGACCTGCGGCTCCGGCACCGATCACTATTACATCTACTTGGGTCATTTGTTCATCTCATGAGGAAATTTTTGCAATTGTAGCAAATTTAAAAGTACAAACTGAGCGGTATTTCACTATTTTATTATTAACAACAAAGTCTGAAAAAATAAATGTTCACCTCGCTATTCCACAAATTAATTAATACTTTATAACCACTACAACGACATAATAAAAGTCATAAAATCGTATTTAGCCATATAAACATCCCGATATAACTAAAATAGAGACATTAATAATAAAACGTTATTTTAACTATTTTAACAGATCATTTACTTTTGTTCCCCTTCACGACAATTCATCGTGAAGCTTAATAACAATCTAGGGATAATTATGACAACAAGAAAAACATTTAAAAAATGCGCTGTAGCGCTTACTGTAAGCGCAATATTTGCAGCGACATCAAGCATGGCAAATCCTAGCGAAGCAATAACACCATCTATTGCTGACATAACAACAAAACTACAAAGCCAAGCTCCTCTCGGTACACGTTTTATCATCAAATATAAAAATAACGCTGATGAAATGAGCACAATGTCGGCTGCTGAAACTAGCCCACAAATGATGAATAAAAAGGCCCAAGGCTTTGTTAAAAACTTTACCAGTAAAAAAGGAAAAGTTAAGGCGCAATATATCCGTGCAATGGCATTGGACAATCATCATGTTATGCGTGCAAATAAAAAACTAAGCGCTGACGAAGCCCAACAATATATGCAAGAAGTAATGGCTTCAGGCAATGTTGAATACATTGAAATCGACCAGATGTTAAAACCATTTGCAACGCCTAACGATCCTCGTTATGACGACCAATGGCATTACTATGAGCAAGCTGGCGGGTTAAACCTTCCAACTGCATGGGATACCGCAACAGGTAGCGGTGTAACAGTGGCAGTATTAGATACTGGTTATCGTCCACACATTGATCTTAATGCCAATATTTTACCTGGCTACGATATGATTTCGGATACATTTGTCGCAAATGACGGCGGCGCACGCGATAGTGATGCACGCGATCCAGGTGATGCAGTATCTGCCAGTGAGTGTGGTAATAATAACAGTGCACAAGGTTCAAGCTGGCACGGAACCCATGTTGCAGGTACTGTTGCAGCCGTTACGAATAATGGCGAAGGTGTTGCTGGTGTTGCTTATGATGCTAAAGTTGTTCCGGTACGCGTACTTGGTAAATGTGGTGGTTTAACATCTGATATTGCCGACGGTATTATTTGGGCTTCAGGCGGGTCAGTTTCTGGCGTACCTGCTAATGCTAACCCTGCTGATGTCATCAATATGAGTTTAGGTGGCAGCGGCTCTTGTAGCTCAACAACACAAAACGCGATTAACCAAGCACGTAATAACGGCACTGTAATTGTCATTGCCGCAGGTAATGATAACGACAATGCTAACAACTATAACCCTGGTAACTGTAATGGCGTAGTAAATGTTGCATCGGTTGGTCGTAATGGTGGGCGAGCTTACTACTCAAACTATGGTACATCTATCGATGTTGCAGCACCTGGTGGTGCGCAAAGCTTTGCTAATGATTCTGAAGGTATTTTATCTACACATAACTCAGGTTCATCAAGTCCTTCAAGTGACAGCTATCATTACTCACAAGGTACATCGATGGCTGCACCTCATGTTGCTGGTGTTGCTGCTCTGATTAAACAAGCAAAGCCAACTGCAACGCCTGATGAAATTGAAAGCATATTAAAATCAAACACTCGCTCATTCCCTGCCACATGCAATAACTGTGGTACTGGTATTGTTGACGCTGCAGCCGCAGTTGCTGCTGCAAGCGGTGGTACTACACCACCCGTTGGCGGCAATGAGTTACTTGATGGCCAAGCTCAAACGGGCCTAAGTGGCGCTGCGAGTAGTGATACTTTTTATACAATGACTGTACCAAGTGGCGCAACTAATGTAACTTTCACCATGAGTGGCGGAACGGGTGATGCAGATTTATATGTACGCTCAGGTAGTAAACCCACTACATCAACTTATGATTGTCGTCCGTATAAAGGGGGTAACAGCGAAGAGTGCTCTATAGACAGCCCAACTGCTGGTACATATCATGTGATGGTACGTGGTTACTCGGCTTACTCAGGCGTGAGTTTAGTTGGTAATTTAACAACCTCTGGTAACACAGGTAATCCACAAGCAGGTGGTGGAACTGTATCTGATATTTCAGCTAATGCAGGGCAATGGAAACATTATACCCTTGATGTTCCAGCAGGAATGGCAAGCTTTACCGTAACAACGTCTGGTGGCTCAGGTGATGCAGATTTATTTGTTAAGTTTGGCAGCCAACCAACAGGCTCTAGCTATGATTGCCGCCCATATAAAAACGGTAACGCAGAGACATGTACGTTTAGCAATCCTCAAGCAGGAACTTGGCACATGAGTGTGAATGCTTATAAAACCTTTGCCGGTTTAACGCTTGACGCACAATACCAGCCTTAATTAGCAATAAGGCATAGGGTTTGTATTAAACTCTATGCCTATAAGTGCTATTTGCCAGTTCCCTTGGTAACTTTGGCCGAATGAAAGTTCGGCTTTTTTAGCTCTTTTTTAAAGCTTTTCAAGTACCGCTTCTGCGCGACTTACTGCAAACTCTTTATCTTGTTCAACAAATAAACCTGTGACTTGCTGATCTTCAACAATCATTGCATAACGCGTTGAGCGTACACCACCAAATGCAGCAGTGTCTTTATCTAAACCAAGTGCTTTGGTAAAGCTAGCATCGCCATCGGCAAGCATCTCGATTGCTTGAGCATTATGTTGCTCACCCCATGCTTTCATTACAAACGCATCGTTTACTGATACACAGTAAATAGCGTCAACGCCTTTGGCTTTTATTTTATCTGCTAGAGTAATAAATTCAGGTAAATGTGCATTTGAACACGTAGGTGTAAACGCGCCTGGCACTGCAAATAACACCACTTTTTTACCTGCAAAAAGTGTTTCATTGGTAAGTGTTTGCATACCGTCGTCAGTAAGCTGTGTAAGACTAACGGCTGGTAATGTTTGACCTTGAGAAATCATGATATTTCCTTTTAAAGTGATGGGTTTTGAACAACACCAAAATAGCACAAAAACGCAACCAACCCTAACATCGAGTTGCGAGTAATTGTGCCTTTGCAAGCAAAGTTACAATCCTAAACTACTGCGAATAGTATGCATTTGCTGCTGTAAACGCTGATGAATATCAGCCACTAATAAACTGGATTCACTCACCTGCCCTTTCATACTTTGCATTGACTGGCTGAAGTTCTCTAACAATGAGTTTTGCTGCTTTGCCAACTCCATGGCATCAAAAGCGACTTTATTAGCATCCTGTGCATTATGAGCTACCCCTTCGGAGTTTCGTTTCAGCTCTTGAGCATTATCGGTTTGCAATTGAGCATCATCAGCTAATGCTGATATTTGCGTTGACACCATGGTTGAGTTTTCACTCAATAGATTGAGCTGGTTATTAATATCACTCAGCGAACCTTGTGTTTGCCGAGCTAACTTGCGCACTTCATCTGCAACCACAGCAAAACCACGGCCATGTTCACCTGCGCGCGCTGATTCGATCGCAGCATTGAGTGCCAGCAAATTAGTTTGATCTGCAATATTGCGGATCACTTCAATAACTTTCCCTACATCTTGTACACCACTGAGCAACTCTTGCAAGCTATGTAAACCTTGCTCCACCCGCTGTTGTGTATTTGAGCTAGCACTGAGCATGTTTTGGGCAAACCCTAAACTTTGCTCCATTGCTGAAAACGTATGCTTGGCGTTATCTGCTACTTTGCCGTTTATATCGTTTACTTGCTCACCAATATGTTGAATATCAGCCAATAATTCTTGATTTTGTTCAACTTGATGATGACTGGCATCTGTTTGCTGACTTATCGTATGTAGATGCTCGCTCATTTCTTGCATAAAA
This sequence comes from Pseudoalteromonas sp. SG41-1, assembly GCF_014164575.1. NCBI lineage: Bacteria > Pseudomonadati > Pseudomonadota > Gammaproteobacteria > Alteromonadales > Pseudoalteromonadaceae > Pseudoalteromonas > Pseudoalteromonas sp. SG41-1. The sequence goes on along the minus strand of NZ_JACJFL010000045.1, from coordinate 6,980 downwards.
TCGTTAATCACCTTGAGCATTTGTGCACGCTCTTCAGCCTCTAACCGTTGACGCTCAATTAACTGGTTAAAGTAACTAGCTATTTCACCAACTTCTGTTTTTGAGTTACTACTTTCAATATTTTTTAATTCGTTACTTTCGATTAAAAATGCAAAGCCATCACGTAATTGACGAAGCGGGGTTAATACTTGATTTCGCTGTACAAAGTAAACACCAACAGCCAATACAACCAACATGCCAATGGCAATACAAAACACTACAAATACTCGCTGCTTTAACGTACCTTGCTGAATTTTAAGTTGCTGCTCAGCATTTATCACCGTGTCAGAAAGTGTACTGATCTGTTTGCGCAGAGCCTGTATGCCTGTTTGACGCTGCTGAGCTTGTGCAATGGTGTTCTCTAAATCACGTGGGTAGCGGTTCGGCCAGCTTCTTAGCTCAGCCTTAATTTCACCTGCTAAATCTTCGGCTTCTTCATCTATAAACAAACTATCTTCATCAACTTCACTCATAACGCCCAAGTTTTCAAGCTCGTCAATCTGCTTTGCTAAACGGTTTAAGTTAGCAATACTTTGTTGTAAGTTGGTTTGTGTGTCTTGATCAAAACTAAGCATTAGCTGATAAGTAAACAACGACAAATTTGTCACTTCGCGGTAGTAATCACTGCCAAGCTGATAATAAGCCTGAGCGTTAGTATTTTGTTGCCCTGCTTTGTTAGCATAACCAATTAAAGAAGAAGCTGAGCCCGCCATTTGCCTAAGTGCATTATCAAGTAATGCTGTTTCATTACCTGACAGTTTACCTAAAGCACGATACTTACCTTTTATATCAGTATCGAGTTGGCTTAATTGCAGATCTAACTGTTGTTTTAAATCAATTGGTAAAATAGCAAGTTGGGTGTCTTTTACTTGGCTAATTAAATCCGACGCTTTCCCTAAATACTGACTATCGCCCTGTGCTAAGTAATCTTCTAGTAAGCCTTTTAAATCAACGAGTATTTTATTTTTTAATTGATTATAAGATTGGTCTTGTTGTTCGAGTTTAACTAAGGTTTGACTTGCCCAGTACAAGGTTCCGCCTAACAGCAGGCTAGCCAATGCCAGCAAAATAGCCAGCAACCGAGTGAATGATGACACGCGCATGAAATTAAATTCCTTTGGGTAACTGCGCGTACACTATTAACTATTTATGACAGTTTAATGAAAATCGATATGAAACTCTTATAACTTTATGGGAACAAAAATAAAAAATACGAATAAAGCCTCACACCATGGCGGCTTTGACATACACATCAAAGCGATTCTTTTTGGTTTTAATCTGCATACTAGGCGTCTGATTATTTAAAAATGGTGCGTAATCAGGCCGCTTAACAACCACTCGCTTACTAGCCAGTGGGTAGGCAAATGCGAGTAAGTCATCAGCATCATTATCTGCGCCAACCAAGTCTTGAAACACCCGCATTTCTTTTTTAACCAGTGCTGACTTTTCACGGTGTGGAAACATTGGATCCAAATAAACTACATCTGGCATACTTTCGCATTGCGCGAGTAAGGTATGACTTGAGCCAAACACTAGGCTCATGTTTTGCTTCATCCACGGACCAATTTCATTATCGCTATAAGCACGTTGCAAACCATCATAAAGTAATGCTGCAACAACCGGATGGCGCTCATGTAAAATCACTTTACAACCCAGTGATGCTAACACAAAACCATCACGGCCAAGCCCTGCGGTCGCATCTAGAACAACGGGGGTCGCTCCTTTATTTAAACCCACCGCTTTAGCAATTGATTGCCCTTTACCGCCACCGAATTTACGCCGATGAGCAACAGCCCCAGTTACAAAGTCAACGCTAATAGCGCCAAGTTTTGGTTCATCGGTTTTTCGTAAGCTTAAGCCTTGATCATCATAATGAAGTGAAAAGCCTTCGCTTTGTGCCGCCCACTCAGCGAGCCCAAAACGCAGCTCAATTTCATTAAGATAAGGACGTACTTCTTTAAAAGGACACTGTATAACCAAAATAAACTCCGACCGTAAATAGCTTGCGAAGTATATCAATTGCTTAACGCTATAGCACTAAAATAGCTCAATATCAGTTTGCGAAGTAACGTCTTGAGAGTGCTCTGACGCGGCTGTGTTGCTCAAGCTTTCTATCAATTCGCTGCGCGATTCAATAATGTGATTGAGCTGATGCTTAATAAAAGCCAAGTCATCATTCAAGATAGTTAACTGTAATTGTGTTTGCTCTAATTGCTCAACCTGCAATGCCAACGCTTGGTTCGCAGCAAAAGCGGGATCTTGCTGCATAAGTGCACGTAATTCAGATAACTGAGTTGTCAATTTAGCTACGGTTTCTTCACGCGCCTCGCTACTGACAAATAATTGCGAAGAAAGCTCATTGAAAGCATTACCAACCGCATGCGCTTGGGCTAGCGCCATTTCCTTTACTTCCATATCTTGAATTTTGGCATTGGTCACCTCCAAAATATGCGGGAATAAATCTTTATAGCGACCATACAGCACAACATCATCTAAAGGCATATTTTTAATTAAAATAGACACTTTAGGATAATTAACAATAGTACGACTACTAAAATCAACAAAGCGATTAGAGTAACGGTGCTTTTCTAATAACTCTTGCTCTAACGGACAAACACCACCGTCATCAGTACACACAACTCCTACATCTTGATACCAAAATGCCACAACCACATCGAGATTCAGCGGTCGGAAGAATTCAAAAAAATAGGCCGATAATGATTGCACATCATGGGCGTGATAGGTTTGCCCAACATAACGCATTATGCGCCCCATATCGCCGGAGTCAGTCATGGCGATTTCAGCAGTGCTCTGCGCGCGCGCAACATCATTTTTTAACTTAATAGAATGCTGACGATATTGATACAACACCCGAATACGCGCCATTAATTCTTCTGCATTAAAGGGCTTTACAATGTAATCGGCAGCACCGGCATTATAACCTTTAACACGTTCTGGTAATTCGCTTTTACCCGACAAAAACATCACTGGAGTATCTTTGGTTTGCTCATTACTTTTCAGCTCACGACACACTTCGTAGCCTGTTTTACCCGGCATTTCAACATCCAATAAAATAATGTCAGGGCTATATTTATAAGCTTGCCTTAAACCTTCTTCGCCATTTTTAGCATGAATTAACTGACAAAACCCCGCTAATGATTCCTCTATTACACGATGAACATATTTATCATCATCAATCGCCAGTACCAGTTTTGTCATGCCCAATTCCTTTTTATTAATTACTTAAAAAAGCATAGTACGGAGCCCTGATTTTGCGACAATTTATTACTCTAAATAGTAAAAAAGCGCCAAACGGCGCTTTTCAAGATTAAATATACGTAGTGCTTAAGCTGCAATACCACTGTGGCGCAATAGTGCATCGACACTTGGCTCACGACCACGGAAGTTTTTAAACAACTCCATTGGCTCTTCACTGCCGCCTTTTTCTAAAATATGCTGCATAAAGGCTTGCCCAGTTTCTGGGTTAAAAATACCTTCTTCTTCAAATTTGGAAAACGCATCAGCTGAGAGCACTTCGGCCCATTTATACGAATAATAACCTGCGCTATAACCACCAGCAAAGATATGGCTAAAACCATGTTGAAAACGGTTAAACTCTGGTGCTTTAACAACTGATGTATGGCTACGTACTTCATCTAAACGCGCTTGAATTTGGCATTCTTCACCCGCTTGATAATCGTTGTGAATTCTAAAATCAAATAACGAGAACTCGATTTGACGCAGCATTTGCATGCCTGAGTTATAGTTTTTAGCTGCTAGTAGTTTATCCAATAACTCTTTAGGCAATGACTCGCCCGTTTCATAGTGACCTGAAATAAAGTTAAGTGCTTCTTCTTCATAACACCAGTTTTCTAAAAACTGACTTGGCAGCTCAACGGCATCCCATGCAACACCATTAATACCCGCAACTGGCGCGGCATCAACTTGGGTTAGCATATGGTGAATACCATGGCCAAACTCATGGAATAAAGTGGTGACTTCATTATGAGTAAACAGTGCAGGCTTATCGCCTACCGCTTTATTAAAGTTACACACTAAATACGCTACAGGCGTTTGTAACTCGCCATTGGCGCGTACTTTGCGACCCATGCAGTCATCCATCCACGCACCACCGCGTTTGTGATCACGCGCGTATAAATCAAGATAAAAACGGCCACGCAGAGTATTGCTACTGTCGTAAATTTCAAAAAAGCGTACATCTTTATGGTAACTATCAATGTCTTTTAACTCTTTAACACTAATACCAAATAAACGATTTACTGTTTCAAACAAGCCGCTTAGTACTTTATCTGCGGGGAAATACGGGCGCAGTACTTCGTCTGATATTGCGTATTTCTCTTGCTTAAGCTTTTCACCGTAATAACCATAATCCCACGCAGCGAGTTGCTCAATGCCATGTTTTTCTTTGGCGTAAGCTTGCAGCTCAGCGAGCTCTTGCTCAGCTTGTGGTTTAGATTTAGCGGCTAAGTCTTCTAAAAATGAGAATACTTGCTCTGGCGTTTCAGCCATTTTAGTGGCTAATGATTTTTCAGCATAACTGGCAAAACCTAATAGTTGCGCAATTTCATGACGCAGCGCGAGTTCTTCACTCATGATCTCAGAGTTATCAAACTGACCAGCGTGTGGGCCTTGATCAGATGCGCGTGTTGCAAATGCCGTATACGTCTCTTCGCGTAATTCACGGTTATCAGCATAAGTCATGATCGGTAAGTAAGACGGGAAATCAAGGGTAAATACCCAGCCGTCCAATTCTTTGCTTGCTGCTGTATCTGCCGCTAACGCTAACGCCGACTCAGGTAAACCTGCGAGTTCGCTTTCATCAGTAATGTGCTTTTGCCAAGCCAATGTGGCATCCATCACGTTATTGCCAAATTTAGCCGCAAGTTCTGATAAACGTGCGCTGATCTCGCCGTAGCGCTTTTGCTGCTCAGGCGCCAAGGCGATGCCCGATAATTCAAAGCTACGCAATGCATTAGTAATAGTTTTTTGTTCTGCCGTACTTAACGTTTTAAACTCATCACTGTTGTGTAGTGCGTTGTAGGCTTCATACAACCCTTGGTGTTGACCAACAAAGGTTGAATACTCTGAGATAAGTGGTAAACATTGTTCGTACGCTTCACGTAATTCATCGCTATTAACTACGGAGTTCATATGCGATACCGGAGAAAACATTCGCGATAATTTATCGTCAACTTCTTCAAGAGGTAACACTAAGTCCTGCCAAGTGAATGATTTATTAGCCAGCACTTCGTCTATTTTAGCGCGGCATTCGCTAATACCCGCTTTTAGCGCCGGCACAACATGCTCTGGCTTAATTTTTGAAAACGGTGGTAAGCCTTCAAGGCCTATTAGTGGGTTATTTTGTAAATCGCTCATGTTAGCTCTCAAATCGTTTCGAATATGATTTTTAAGTTGGGGCGTACGTCTCGAAATACAAGGGGCTTTTAACGGGTCTGCCATGTGTTATTATCAGAGAAATACGTTTTATATAAACTTGAGGACTAAAGATGGCTCAGCATTTTGATTACATTGCGATTGGCGGCGGCAGCGGCGGGATAGCGTCAGCTAACCGTGCAGCAATGCGTGGCGCGAAAGTGGCACTAATTGAAGCAAAACATATGGGTGGAACCTGTGTAAATGTAGGTTGTGTACCAAAAAAAGTAATGTGGCATGGCGCTCAAGTTGCTGAAGCAATTAACTTATACGCCCCTGATTACGGCTTTAATGTTGAAGTAAAAGAATTCAACTGGAGTAAACTAGTAGAAAGCCGTGAAGCCTATATTGGCCGCATTCATAAGGGTTACGATAATGGCCTTGCTAAAAACGGCGTAACAGTTATTAAAGGCTTCGCTAAATTTATTGACAGTAAAACAGTCGAAGTAGACGGCGAGCACTACACCGCCGATCATATTTTAGTGGCCGTAGGCGGTCGCCCTAGCATTCCAAATATACCAGGTGCTGAACACGGCATCGATTCAAATGGCTTTTTTGAGCTGAATGAACAACCAAAACGCGTTGCCGTTGTTGGTGCCGGTTATATCGCGGTAGAGATTGCCGGTGTACTACATAGCCTAGGTACAGAAACCCATTTATTTGTTCGTAAAAATAAACCACTGCGCACCTTTGACCCATACATCATCGACACCCTTGTTGATATTATGGCCAAAGAAGGCCCGACGCTGCATACCGAATGCTCACCAAAAGAAGTAGTTAAAGAAAGCGATGGCAGCTTAACTATCCACTTTGAAAATGGCTACAGTCAAAATGTTGATCAAGTCATTTGGGCCATTGGCCGTACACCGACGACTGATAAGATTAACCTAGTCGCAGCGGGTGTTGAAGTAAACGAAGGCGGTTACGTTAAGGTAGACGAGTACCAAAATACCACGGCTAAAAATGTTTATGCTGTGGGTGATATCATCGAAGGCGGTATAGAGCTTACCCCTGTTGCAGTAAAAGCAGGCCGTACTTTATCAGAGCGTTTGTTCAATAAAGACCTGCCAGATGATTTAAAAATGGATTACAGCTTAGTTCCTACCGTGGTATTTAGCCACCCGCCAATTGGTACCATTGGTTTAACTGAGCAAGAAGCAATTTCGCAGTACGGCAACGAGAACGTAAAAGTGTATAAATCAAGCTTTGCTGCTATGTACACTGCGGTTACTCAGCATCGCCAAGCATGTAACATGATGCTAGTGTGCGCAGGCCCTGACGAGATAGTTGTAGGCTTACACGGCTTAGGTTTTGCGGTTGATGAAATGATCCAAGGCTTTGCAGTAGCTATGAAAATGGGCGCAACCAAAGCAGATTTTGATGCCGTTGTTGCACTGCACCCAACTGGCTCAGAAGAGTTTGTTACTATGCGCTAGCTAAAGGCTAAAGGCTAAAGGCTAAAGGCTAAAGGCTAAAGGCTAAAGGCT
>NZ_JACJFL010000044.1:0-38747 GCF_014164575.1 Pseudoalteromonas sp. SG41-1 | reverse complement strand
TAAGAAAAGTGGTGGAGGGAGCTGGATTCGAACCAGCGAAGGCTGAGCCGTCAGATTTACAGTCTGATCCCTTTGGCCGCTCGGGAACCCCTCCACACTAATTTTGTCGCATTTGGCCCACTTAACTTAGCGGTAAGAAAAGTGGTGGAGGGAGCTGGATTCGAACCAGCGAAGGCTGAGCCGTCAGATTTACAGTCTGATCCCTTTGGCCGCTCGGGAACCCCTCCAATGCAACGGCGCTGATAATAGCAAAGTGAGCATTTAAGTAAAGAAAAAAGCTAAAGAAATATTAAATAAAGCCGATAAATATCTATTACTAACTGCAATCGGCTAAAGTCTATGCAAATCGATGATTTGTTAATCACAGAGAGTCAACTTAACAATCGTCTTGCCAAAAGTGTCTCAGAACACCGTCGTGGCGAGTTTGCATTATTATTGGCAATGCTTTCTCATGACGTGTTAGATTTTAGTCAATTTCATCTCCCTAAAACCCCATTTGATGCACATGCTTCAACACCAAATGAAGCGCAATTACGTGAACAATTAGGGGCAGGGCCTGAGCAAGCATTGGCTCCAGATGAATTTGATATGCTCATTGGCCAACATAATGCACAGCTATTACAACAAGGCAGCATGGCAGATATTCGTTTACGTTCGTGCCTTGCGCCGGAACCATTAGTGATCAGAGATGATAAAAACCATATTCCACTAATGGTGATTGATAATTGCGAACTAGTCGTGCGAAAGCGTCATTTAGATAAAGAAACACAGCTGGATCATCCGCAAATGGATGCGGCTGCATTTTACGATAGCCTTAATAATGCAGATCTTCATCAACCCTTACACCTTGCCCAAGCGTGATATTAAGCTGTAATAATTATCGGTAAAAATATTTTATTTATTTTAGTGTAAAAAAAGCATCCACAAACTAAATGCAATTGCTATAATGACCCCAAATGGCATTTCCAATTTACTTGGTATTATTGCCATCATCATTAAATCAAGGTAATTAGGAACGTAATGAAGAAAACATTCACGCTGAATCACGAGAAAATCAAATACCCTCGCATGGTAGATGCTGCAAAGCATGAAGTAAAAAAGTATTTGAAAAGAGAGCGTAACAAAACGTTGCCAATTGATGCTGATTACTGGGCATTTGATTGTAAATTTGGTAACACAGCTGAAGATGCCCAAGTGGTGCACGTTGCTGAAATTAGCAACTCAATCAGCGAAATTGAAAAACAAGGCTTAGAGTCGTTTTATGTTGAAATCATTGCTAGAGCTGCACAACGTCAAGTGCAAGACTCTGATGATGAAATTTAAAAGTAATTGATTTAATGAAAGAATGGGCTAAGTAGCCCATTTTTTATGCTTGCAAAAAAGTAAGTCCAGCAGTTTATTTTGCACCTGGTTGGTGCGAAATAGATTTTTTATTTTATTTAAATAATGCAACTAATTGATTTATAAGTTTTTGTAAAGTTGGTTCTGTAATTGCTATTACTTTTAATTATGCAGTTAGGAGCAAACACATGGCAAGAATGAGTTATATCAGTAGCGTCGAACGTTACCAAGAATATCAAACCGTGATCCACGACTTACTTGACTCAGTGCTAGCAAGCTTAGAAGACGGTGTTAAAAAACAACAAGATAATCGTTATTTAATCGCTCAATACCCATTTTTAGAATTACAATACTGTTTAGATAAAAATGGCGTGCAGCTAGGTAACAATGTCTGCTTTAAACGTCAGTATATGAAAACCTTAAATAATCGTGGCGATTCACAGGATTTGAGTGAACGGCCGTATTTTCAAGGTATCCAACAACAGCAACATACTCGTTTTACGCCGCCCTATATTTCGATCGCGACCAATCACTTATGTATTTCAGCAATAAAATCGTTACATGCTTCATATGGCGAAAATCGCTATTTAGTGATTGATGTATGTCTAACGCAATTAATCGAATTTATTATGGGGGATCGTACTCGCGCCACGATGACGCCATTTTTTAAAGCGGGTTATGGCATTATTGTCAGTTGCTTATTTATCTTAGTGTTATTTTTACTTGGTAGGGTGTTTGGTGATATTTATAGCTTACTGTTTGTCCGCTCTATAGAAAATGATCCGCTCGAACCGTTTACGATCATCATTTTTATCACCCTCGCGTTAGCAATATTTGATTTAGGTAAAACGATTCTCGAAGAAGAAATTTTAATGCATAAAGATATCTTTAGGCACAGTTCAACGCGGCGCACTATCACACGGTTTATTTCAACTATTTTAATTGCAGTGTCTATTGAAGCGTTATTAACGATGTTTAAGGCAGCGCTGGGGCAGTCGCAGTATTTATTACCGGCAATTTATATGATGTTGGCGGTTGTAGGGCTATTGATTGCGTTGGCTATTTATGTGTATTTAGGGGCAAAAGCCGAAACCTTATTATTGAGCGCACAACGCAATAAGAAAGGGCATTAATAAAAATGGGGTAGGCGATGAATGCCTACCCCAACTCAACTTAATTTATTCTGCGCGGTCTTGGGCGCGACGAGTTTTAAAATCTGAATCGGCTTGCCATTTTGGCCAATCACCGTTGTTTGCCAATTGTGATGCGATATCAACAATTAACTCGATGTCTTGTTTTACACCACCTAATGACCACTGAGCAGAGTAATCATCAGCTTCTTTATGGTATTTATGAGCAATATAATCTGGATCTGTATCACCTAAACTCATAAACAGTAAACCAGGTACGCCTTGTTTAGCTAGTGAGAAGTGATCTGATCGGAAGAATAGGCCGTTTTGTGGCACGGGATCCATTTTTACATGACGGCCTTGTTTGCTTGCGGCTTTGCTAAGGTAGTCTTCCATTTGTGATAAGCCTTTGCCGTATTGCAGTATGTAATCGGTGCCATCTAGCACATTCATACCATCAATATTTAACAGAGCGACCATCTGCTTGGTAGGGATAAGTTCGCCACTGGCAAATTGCTCTGAGCCAATTAACCCTGTTTCTTCGGCGGTAAAGTTTGCAAAAATAATCGAGCGCTTAAACGGTTTTTGTTTATGCATGTTACTTAATATACGAGCGATTTCAATTGTGGCAGCACTGCCTGAGGCATTATCAACTGCACCATTATAAATTTTTGGCCCGCTATCAGTTTGCTTAGTGCCAAAATGGTCCCAATGTGCGCTGACCACAATATATTCATCAGGCGCTTCACTGCCCGTTAATTGCGCAACAACATTGTGTGATTTAGCGTGTGACACTTCGTTTTTAAATGCAAGGTTTGCTGTTAAATTAAGCGCAGTAGCTTTAAAGTCGTCGTTAAGTGCTTGTTGCTTTAATTGTTGATAGCTCAAGTTTGCTGATTTAAATAGCTGCTCGGTTGCATCGAGTGTTAGCCAACCCATTACCGGTAGTTCTGATGCGTTTAGGTTGTTATCCATCAAGGTATATTTTGTGCCTGTATTTGAGCTTTCAACTACGCCCCAAGGATATGCAGCTGGCGCTGTTTCGTGCACAATAAATACTGCGGCTGCGCCTTGGCGAGCGGCTTCTTCGTATTTGTAAGTCCAGCGACCGTAGTAGGTCATGGCGTTGCCGGTAAATAGCGCATCGTTTTGCGTAGCAAACCCAGGATCATTTACTAACACAACAACCGTTTTACCCGTTACATCAATATTTTTATAATCATTCCAATTATACTCGGGCGCATTAATGCCATAACCAACAAATACTACCTCTGAATTACGAACATCAATAAGTGGCTGTAATTGTTTCGTTCGCGCCGTAAAATCTTTTCCAGCGGTAAAGCTCAAGTCGCCAATTTTTAATTGCATGTTTTGATCAGCGGTTACCATCGCCATTTTTACCGGCTGTAAAAACTTATTATTATATGCGCCAGTTAATCCAAGCGCTTGGTATTGGTCACTTAAGTAACCCACAGTTTTTACTTCACCGCGCGTTAATGGACCGCGTCCTTCAAATTCGTCTGAGGCAAGGGTTTTAATATGTTGTTTAATATTGCTTAAATTTACACTGGTTGTATTGTCAAGCGTTGCCTGTTCTTGAGTAGGCTCTGAACAGCCAGTTAAGCCCAATAATAGAGTTATACTGAGTGATTTAAAAAGAGGAGACATAATTGCAGGTTTTTAAGGATACATACTGTGACTATATGGGGTGTCGGTTTTGCTGTCTAGTTTTTTGCCATGAAGCGCAGATATTTTTATAAAATACAATTAGTTGATTTTGGGTACTATGATTTAGTGATTGAATTAAATTTCGTTGGGTGAAAGGGACTGGCGCAGAAGTTGTGTGGGGAAAAGCTAAAAGCCAGCGAAGAGTGCTGGCCTTTTGCAACAAAATAACACGTTTAAGCGTCAGCTTTCTTTACGCGGATCTTGCTTTTATCAACAGTACTTTGATTCAATGCTTTTATTGCTACAGCAGCTTCTGCATCGTTTGGCATTTCTACAAAGGCAAAGCCTTTCGATTGGCCGGTTTCTTTATCTAGTACTAAATTACAATCGGCTACTTTACCGTGTTCAGTAAAAAGTACGCGGATCTCATGTTCAGTGATAGTACGTGATAAGTTTCTAACTAATAGTTTCATAAAGAACCATGTTTTAAAAATAACAGTGTGGATTGTCTCAAGGAAAAGCCGTTTGACCTAATGATTAATTGCAAACCGCAAAAATAGTTTTAAGCTGATAGCCAAAGAATAAAAAACAATTGAGAATCGCGTAATGAGAGCAGCGACGAATAGCGAAATTAAAACGGCACTGATTGTTTTAGGTGGGCCAAATAACAACGATGGTAGTTTATCAGTAATAGCAAAAAGCCGTTGTCAGCGAGCTTATCAAATATACCAAGCAAACCCCTCTGTTAAGGTATTGTGCACTGGCGGGTTTGGCGCACATTTTAATACCACTAACCACGCCCATGGTGAATATACTAAAAGTTACTTAATTGAACTTGGCATACCCGAATCTGCTTTTTTACCGGTGGCACTAAGCCGCTTTACCTTTGAGGATGCGTTACTCACTAAGCCAATACTTATAGCGGAACATATAACCGCGGCCATTTTAGTCAGTTCAGAATTTCATATTGCGCGAGTTCATTATGTATTTAGTCATGTGCAGCCTAATTTAGAGCTAACTCTGGTAAGTGCTAAAACGCCATTGTCAGAGATTAAATTAGCGCAGTTGTATGCCCATGAACGTCAGGCAATGCAGCGTGAGGAAGCGAATGTGCTTAAGCTGCTCAGCGCTTAAATAAGTCCGTTAGTTACTTGTAATCGATTGAAGAGCCTCTTTATTTGATGTTTATTCATAATCAACTATGAATTTGTCATGCAAGTTTCATTGAAAGTTCAAGTTAGTAATTATTAGGCATTAATTGCTGTCATTTTTACTGCTTACTATGACCACTCTAATTATAAAAAGTATAAATGGAGTTGTTGTGAAAAAATTTAAACTAAACCTATCGTTCGTTTTAGTAACAGTATTACTAGGCGCATGTAGTGATGGTAAAGACGGTGCTAATGGGACAGATGGCACGAATGGTAATGGCGGTATAGACGGTGCTGTTGGATTAAACAGCTTAGTTATGCAAACAGAGTTGAATATGGGCGATAGCAACTGTTGGATGGGCGGCATAAAAATTGATTCGGGTTTGGATGCCGACCGCAATGGTGCTTTAGCCACAACAGAGGTTACAAGTACGTCCTTTCTTTGTAACCCTGATAATTTTGGGAGTACCGGTGAGCGTCTATCTTATACCGTAATGCGCAACGAACTAGAAAATTATTATTACCCAGGATCTACTTTTGAGGTACGCAATGGTGGTTACGGCTCTGATATGGATGGTCACCCGATGAATACGACACAATTTTATGCTTTAACTGATCGTGGTCCTAATTCTAATTATCGAACCTCTCAAGAGGGCGCACCTCACGGTAATGGTAAGAAGTTCCCAACACCTGACTACACGCCGCGTATTGGTTTATTTGCAGTTCAGTCAACGGGTGATATCGCTAAGATTAAAGATATTTTGCTCAAAGATCGTGATGGTAACAATATTAGTGGCCTACCAAATTCAGCTGCATTAGGTGGAACAGGTGAAGTACCGTATACGACTGATGGCGAAGTTATTCGCGCAGATATGACGCAGCCGTATGACGAAGTTACTAACCCTGCAGTTTATGATGATTATGGTTTGGATGCCGAAGGTTTAGCTGCTTTAAAAGATGGTACTTTCTGGGTTAGCGATGAGTATGGTCCACACATGGTGCATTATGATGCTAACGGTAAAGAAATTGGCCGTATTAATGCATTTACCGCAGACATACGTACAGATGCTATTAATACTGATTACGGTTTGAAGATTAACTTACCAGCAGAGTTTGCTAATCGATGGGCTAACCGTGGTATGGAGGGGTTAGCGATCACACCTGATCAGAAAACATTAGTCGGCATTATGCAATCAAGCTTGGATAATCCGAGTAAAAACCGTACAGATTTAACTCGTATTGTCACTGTTGATTTAGAAACTGGCAATATTTCGCAATATTTGTATCGACAGGTTAAAGGGTCGAATTCTAACTCAGCAATTAAAGCGCTTAGCAACACGAGCTTCTTAGTACTTGAACGTGACGGTGCTTTTTATAACAAAGGTGATGAGACAGCACAAAAGCATGTTTATAAGATTGATATCAGCGGTGCGACCGATTTAGAAGCAGTTGCAGCAATGGGGGATATTGAACAAAATAGCAATTTAGGTTTAATCATTGCAGGTAAAACAATAGAGCAAGTTATAAATGATGCAGTTGATTATGATGCAGGTTGGGCTGAACTAGCTGCAAAGAATATCTTACCAGTGACAAAAAGCACATCGCCAGTTGTTGATATGGTTAACGAAGTTTCTTACCCACATGACAAGATGGAAGGTTTATGGCTTATCGATAATACGCGTTTGGGGGTGATTAATGATGATGACTTTGCTACTTGGTCTGAAGCCACTATTGGAGGGCCGTTAGGGCAAAAGTATTTAGATACTAATAATACTGTCGTTGATGGTAATACCTTGTATATAGTTGATGGTCTGGATTTATCACCTATTCAATAATCATAATGAATTCAAGCCGATTCACGTCGGCTTTTTTTATTACAATTTATAAAGGTTAGTGATGAAACATAAAAGCGAATTTGTCAGTGGTTTGTCATTATTATTAATTTGTAGCGCTGTTAGTGCCGATAATCCTGATGTGATTTCTCGATAGTATAAGGGTTTACTCGAGCCTAGCAAACTCACTTATAGTAATGAGTCGGCTAACGTAGACAGTTATTTTAGTGCATTTAAAGCCATAGTAGAGACGGCAATCTTACGATGTAAATGGCTCATTATCACTTGATAAGAACCGTACAGTTAAGTTTTTCGATACTCTAGGTAGCTGTCAGCTGCAAAATTTAGGTTATTCGTTTCGTGAACGAATCGAAAATGGTAATTCAGAAGTGACATTGAAATTTCGCAGTCGGGATCGCTATACCGCTAATTTCGAAGATTTATCATCAGCGACTAACGGCACCAAGACTAAGCTAGAGGCTGACTGAGGAATAACCAATTCTGATTACCAAGTAGTTTATAGTCATTCAACTAAAGCACCAAATACTCGTAAAATCAATGGCTTTAAAGATATAAATACGCATGACTCTGGCTTTGAATTAGAGTTTAGTTTTAATGATAATTTGATGCTGGCACAAGTCGGCAACTTAACTATTTACGAGCGTGTTTATAAAGGAGCACAAATTGACTTAGGCATCAATTGATGCACAAGTCAGTGTAACACTATGGTACAGCGGTATTCCCTCGGCTGGTCAACAGCTAATCATCGCGCAGCCATCGTTTAAATATGAAGACTTCATGGCTAATTATACGCAAAAAGTAGTGCAACGAGCTTTGATTGCGTTCGATGGTATGAATAGTTTAAGTAGTTGGAACCTCACAGGGGGGGCTGACTAAATCACAAGCCGTTTATCAATATAATCCTAGCTTTAGTAATTAAAGACATGCGAGATGAGTGTCGGTATCGATATAAATTGCACGTGATTAAGAAAACAAAAAGCCGTTAGTGATTTAATCCATTACTAACGGCTTTTTCAATTCTGTAAAAATGATTACTTCACTTCTTTACCCGCAGCTTGTTGATCAGCATGGTAGCTTGAACGAACAAATGGACCTGATGCGGCATGAGTAAAGCCAATTTCATCAGCGTACTCTTTAAGCGCGTCAAACTCTGCTGGTGGCACGTAGCGTTTTACAGGTAAGTGATGCTTTGATGGCTGTAGGTATTGGCCAACCGTTAGCATATCGACATTATGCGCGCGTAAATCACGCAGTACTTCTTCGATTTCGCTAATTTCTTCGCCAAGACCAACCATTAGGCCTGATTTAGTTTTCACTTCAGGGTGTGCTTCTTTAAAGCGACGCAGTAATTCTAATGACCATTTGTAGTCAGCACCTGGGCGCGCAAGTTTATATAAACGCGGTGCAGTTTCAAGGTTATGATTGAATACATCTGGTGGCGTTTCTATTAAGATTTCAAGCGCTCGGTCCATGCGACCACGAAAATCAGGCACTAAAATTTCGATGGTGATTTTTGGGTTATACTTGCGAATTTCACGAATACAATCAGCAAAATGTTGTGCGCCGCCATCACGTAAATCATCACGATCCACAGAGGTGATCACCACATAGCTTAACTTCATATCGCGAATAGTAAGAGCCAACTTTTCAGGCTCTGCGGCGTCTGGTGTTAACGGACGGCCATGGGCAACATCACAAAATGGGCAACGACGAGTACAAATTGCGCCTAAAATCATAAAAGTTGCTGTACCGTGATTAAAGCATTCTGATAAGTTAGGGCAAGAGGCTTCTTCACACACTGAATGCAGTCCGTGCTTACGCATGGCTTGTTTAATGCCGTCGATCCGCTCGGTTGATTTAGGTAAGCGAATTTTTAGCCACTCTGGCTTGCGTAACATTTCGTTTTTTTCAGTGGGTAATACTTTTACTGGGATCAACGCCATTTTTTCAGCGTCGCGTAGTTTTACCCCTGGTTCCATCTTGACTGGTTTATTCATTCGTTTTCAAACCCTTCAGTATACTTAACCTGTGTCGCATTAAGTTTTTTAATCATATGTTTTACGAGACCAGCACCTGCTTGCGCAAGGTTTTCTGGGCCGTTCAAGTCGGTTGTTTGCACCATGTTCATACCGGCGTAACCACATGGGTTGATACGTAAAAACGGACTCATGTCCATGTTTACATTCAATGCTAGACCATGAAAAGAGCAGCCACGGCGAACACGAAGTCCTAATGATGCTATTTTGCTATCGTTAACATAAACCCCTGGGGCATCTGCTTTTGCGTAGGCTTTAATACCGTAATCATTGAGTGTATCGATAATACACTCTTCAAGCCATGTGACCAATTCTCGTACGCCAATTTTCAAGCGACGTAAGTTAAATAATACGTACATCATTTGCTGGCCCGGTCCGTGATAGGTTACTTGACCACCTCGGTCAACCTTGATCACTTCTATGTCGCCAGGGGCAAGTAGGTGTTCATCTTTACCTGCTTGGCCTTGCGTGAATACTGGCTCATGTTCAACGAGCCATATTTCATCCGCATCATGCTCAGTTCGAACATCAGTATAGTTTTGCATTTGTTGCCAAATTGGCATGTAACGCTGTTTACCAAGTTGACGGACGATTAAGGTATTTTCGCTCACAGCTTACTCCGCTTAGCGTTTAAAGCATGTGTCGTACGTCATCAATCGCACTTATCACGTTATAAATTTCTTCAATATGAGTGCCGCTGGTCACGGTAACGACTAAGCTAACTGACTCATAATTACCTTTGCTGCTAGGTTTAACTTTTGGCGCGTAATCGCCAGGGGCAATAGGTTGTAACTTAGTTAGAATTTGGTCAGTTAAGTTGACGTTTGCCAACCCCATTACTCTAAATGTAAAAGGGCAAGGGTATTCTAAATATTCATCAAATTTAGTATTTTTTACCGGTGTAGCCACGACGTTGACTCCTCATACTTATGTGCGTTTAGTACTATTTTACTAAACAATAAACCGATTAGATAACCTGTTCTCGACCTTTATAGCAATTGAATTAATCGCTTACGTAAGACAATTGGTATTCTGGTTATTTGCGGGTTAGATATGGGGCGCATTCTACCATCTTTAAAGCAAAAAAAAACGCCTTGCTTTGCAAGGCGCTTATATTATTTGGTAGCGTTTTACATTATTTGTAAACGTAGGTAATCATAAATTTTACTAAAGAAGCTACCTTCTTCAACTTCTTCAAGCGTTACCAGAGGATACTGAGCAATTACTTCGCCTTCAAGTTGTAAAGATAAAGTACCTACGGTAGAGCCTTTCGCTAATGGCGCCTCTAAAACTTTATCAAGTTTAAAGTCGGCTTTTAAATTTTTACGTTGGCCACGCGGAATAGTGATCGGCGTATCAACTAAAATGCCTAACGATACATTTTCTTTGTTACCCATCCAAATACGTTGCTCGGCAAAACTGTCGCCGGCTTTGTAAGGTGTGATTGTTTCAAAAAGACGAAAACCATAGTTAAGTAATTTTTTACTTTCTACTTTACGTGCACGTTCACTCGAAGTACCCATAACCACGGCGATTAAACGCATATCATCTTTAGTCGCTGAACTTACTAAGCTGTAACCGGCTTCCGATGTATGACCGGTTTTTATACCATCAACGTTTAAGCTTTCATCCCATAACAGTGAGTTACGGTTGTATTGCTTAATGCCGTTAAAAGTAAATGATTTTTGTGCGTAAACTGCATACTCGTCAGGCACATCACGAATAAGTGCTGCACCTAAGGTGGCCATATCTCGAGGGGTTGTGAAGTGTTCGTTGGTATCTAAGCCATGGCTGTTAATGAAGTGGCTGTTACTCATACCTAATTTCTCAGCATGGGCATTCATTAAGTCTGCAAATGCGCTTTCGCTACCGGCAATATGTTCTGCCATAGCCACACAGGCATCATTACCTGATTGAATAATTATACCGTGGTTTAAATCATCGACAGTGACCTGCTTACCGACTTCGATAAACATTTTTGATGATTCAGGAAAGTTTTTAGCCCACGCTTTTTCGCTCACTGTGACCATATCGGTTGGGGCAATGTTACCCGCTTTGATTTCGGTACCAATGACATAGCTGGTCATCATTTTAGTTAAACTGGCAGGTGCTAGGCGAGTATCAGGTTCACCTTCAGCTATAATTTTACCTGTAGTAAAATCAACAAGAAAATAACCTTTTGCATTAACTTGAGGTGGGGCTGGGATGATTTGGGCGGTCGCAGAAAAAACGGCAGCAGAGCAAACAACGCTACACACACCGCTAATAATTTTGGATTTAATAGATTTCATCATACTCATTAATGGTTAAAGTTAAAGATTCGCGTTTACCTCATTCTAAAGGTGTTATTCACTATAAAGCAAGAACGCGTTTTGAAATTGATCCTGTTTTAATTTTTCAAGTACTTGCTGAGCTTGCTCAGCATTTTTAATTGGCCCTAAACGCAGCCTATAAATAGCATCTTTTTCCACAATATTAGTGGGTAATTGATATTGCTGGCGTAGGGTGTACGCTAATGCTTCAATATTTTCTAAGGTACTGCCTGCAGCGACTTGAATATAACTCAAACGCGCGGTCGAATCAGGCATTGTGATAGCCTCAAGCTTAACCTTGGCTGTACCATGATGATAGTAACCAAGTTTATACGCTGCTGCATAGGATAAATCGATTAAGCGGTCATCATGAAATGGGCCACGATCATTTACACGGACAATCACAGACTTGCCATTACTGGTGTTGGTTACTTTTACAAAGCTTGGTAAGGGTAACGTTTTATGAGCGGCAGTCATCGCGAACATATCATATATTTCGCCATTTGAGGTGTGGTAACCATGAAATTTGCGCCCATACCATGAGGCGATACCTTCTTCGCTATAGCCAGTTTCATCCAGCATCGGAGTATAGTTTTTGCCATTAACGGTGTAAGCGCGGCCAGCACTGGCACTTTTGGTAACTTTAGTGACTATGGCATCTTGCATTTCTAATTCAGTTGGCGCGCGAAGTGGTGCAGAATCATGGCGCATACTATACCGGTCACTGTGATTTATGCCTGAGGAACTACAAGCGCTTAAAACAATCATTAACCATGAACAACTGAACAACTTTAGACAGTAACGCATTACTTTAATAGCATCCTTTTATCAGTTGCGATAGACATAATAATGCCAAATCCAGCCATTAAGGTAACCATCGATGTACCGCCATAACTTATTAATGGCAATGGTACACCCACTACAGGCAGTAACCCTGATACCATGCCAATATTTACAAATACATAAACAAAAAAAGTCAGGGTCAGTGCACCTGCCAGTAATTTACCAAATGCATCTTGGGCATTAACCGCGATATATAAACCGCGACCAATGATGAATAGATACATGCATAATAAAACACATACACCAAAAAGACCAAACTCCTCACTAAGTACAGAGAAGATAAAATCAGTATGGCGTTCGGGTAAAAATTCTAATTGTGATTGGGTGCCTTGCAACCAACCTTTACCTTCAATACCACCGGAGCCAATTGCTATTTTTGATTGAATAATATGGTAACCAGAGCCAAGAGGATCGCTTTCTGGATTGAACAAAGTTAGTACCCGCTGTTTTTGATAGTCATGCATACCGTAATGCCAAAAAGGCCACGCAGCTAAAGCAACCAAAGCGCTCAAAAAGCCGATTAATCGCCAGCTTAGACCAGACAAAAATAATACAAATATCCCTGAACTGGCGATTAAGATAGATGTGCCTAAGTCGGGCTGCTCTTTGATCAGGAGTGTGGGAACCATAACAATGGTAAAACCAACAACTAAGTGTAGTGCTCTAGGCGGTAAATGATTACGGCCAATATACCAAGCCACCATCATAGGCACGGCTATTTTCATTAATTCAGCAGGTTGAAAACGGGTAATACCTAAATCTAACCAGCGCTGAGCGCCTTTGGAGCTGACGCCAAATAACAGCACCGCAACTAGCATCAGTAATCCAGCACAATATAAAGGAATAACTAAACGCTTTAAGGTCGCTGGTGAAAATTGCGCCAAAATAAGCATGCCTAAAATTGCGCCGCCCATCCTGGTAATATGGCGGATCATCATTGCCGGGTCTTGACCACTGGCGCTATAAACAACGGTTACACTGCCTGCCATCATTAATAGCAATGCCAGTAGTAGCGGCAAGTCAAGATGCATACGCACCCAGATTGAACGACCATCATGTAGAGTAGTCATGGTGTGTTATTCCTGGCAAGATTAACGGGATTTGCAGCAAAGTAGTAATCCATTAGTTGGCGAGCAATTTGCACACCGCCATGATTGTTTTCTAGAACAACAGAAACAACGATTCTGGGATCCTCATAAGGTGCAAAGCCTACATAGATAGTGTTATCACGTTGACGCTCTTTGAGGGATTTTGCATCGTAGCGTTCACCTTGAGCAATACTGACTATTTGTGCGGTGCCTGTTTTACCTGCTGAATCGTAATTTGTTCCTTTAAATGCTTTGTGAGCGGTACCAGAGGCTTTTTGTACTGTGTTGTGCATAGCATCTAAAGCGATTTGCCAATGGTGAGGTTCTTTTAAAAAAATCGGGGGTTTTTCTTCATTATTGATTTGTGTAACTTCATCGTCTTTTTTCACAACTTGTACTAAGTGTGGTGGGTGGTTAATTCCACGGTTCACTAATATATTCATCGCGTTTGCGATTTGTAGGGGGGTTGCGGTCCAATAACCTTGGCCAATGCCAACTGAGATTGTATCGCCACGCCACCATGATTCTTTAAAACGGCCTTCTTTCCATTCTTTTGAGGGCAAAATAGCCGTGGTTTCTTCATGAATATCAATGCCGGTTAAATCACCGTAGCCAAACTGTGCCATAAAATCACTGATTTTTGTGATCCCTAATCGATAAGAGACATCATAAAAGTAGGTATCGCACGACTCTTCAATGGCTTTGTAAACATCAACATGACCATGGCCCCAACGTTTCCAATCTCGCCATTTATGATCAACATTCGGAATTTGAAAGAAGCCAGGATCCCACATTGACGTTTGCTCGGTAACGAGACCTTCTTCAAGAGCAAGAACTGCCATGTGAGGTTTTACCGTCGATGCTGGTGCATAACGTCCTTGTGTGGTTCTATTTATAAGAGGTCGGTCAGGGTTTAATAGGGCTTTATAGTTTTTACTGCTAATACCGTGAACAAATAAGTTCGGATCATAACTGGGATTAGAATACAGCGCTAACACGCCACCGTCTTTAGCGTCCATGACGACTACAGCGCCACGCATATCTTTAAGTGCATGTTGGGCAATCTGCTGCAAGCCAACATCAAGGGTGAGCACTAAATCATTACCTGGTTGCGGAGGAGTCATGCTTAAGGTTCGAATGACACGACCACGATTATTGACTTCAACCCGCTGCGAGCCTACTTGGCCATGCAGCAGTTGTTCATAATATTTCTCAATACCGAGTTTACCAATATCATGGGTTGCACGGTAATTAGTACCTTGCTCTTGTGATTCGAGCTGAGCCAGTTCTTTTTTATTGAGTTTAGCGACGTAACCTAACGCATGAGTTAGGGTGTCTGCAAACGGGTAGTAGCGTGCCAAACGTGCTTCGATACTAAACCCAGGGAATTTATACTGATTAACTGAAAAGCGCGCTACTTCTTGTTCGTTTAAACGTGCTTTTAATACTTGGCTCTTAAAGCGACGGTTATGCTTTATATCATCAAGAAAATCGTTTTTTTGTTGCTCTGAGATATCAATAAATTGTGTCAGTGCTGACAGTGATGCATCAAGATCGTCAACTTCTTCAGGAATGACTTCTAAATTATAAACCGGTTTATTTTCAGCAAGCAACACACCATTGCGGTCATAAATAAGGCCTCGGTTAGGAGCAATAGGAATAACTTTAATGCGATTGTCGTTAGAACGTGTTTGATAATCTTGGTGATCATCAACTTGAATGGTATATAAATTGGAAAGTAAAACCGCGACTAAAATAGTAACAAATACAAACCCCACAAAGGCGCGACGAGCAAATAGGTTAGCTTCTGCTGAGTGGTCTCTAATTGTGGGTCTGTGTTTGCGCATGAGTAAATGTTACTCGCGATGATACGGGTGGTTATTGTTTAAGCTCCAGCCTCTATATAGACTTTCAGCAACAATAATACGCACCAATGGATGTGGTAGGGTCAAATTTGATAATGACCATTTTTGCTCTGAGGCAGCAATACATTCTGGTGCTAAGCCTTCAGGGCCGCCAATTAGCAAACTTACATCGCGGCCATCCAGTTGCCACTTCTCCATGTCTTTTGCTAATTGGTGAGTATCAAGCGCTTTGCCTGTTACCTCAAGCGTAACAATACGATTGCCTTTAGGGATAGCGGCTAAGGTTTTTTCGCCTTCAATATGCAAAATACGTTTAATATCTGCATTTTTACCACGTTTACCTGCGGGAATTTCAATTAACTCCAGCGCCATATCTTTTGGAAAGCGGCGCTGATATTGTGCAAAACCCGTTTCTACCCACGCTGGCATTTTGGTGCCAACGGCAATCATCTGTATTTTCACGTGTTACATCCAAGCTCTAGTAAAATTAGTGAGCAATTAGCTCCATAGTTTTTCGAGGTCGTAATAGCTACGTGCTTGATCTTGCATTACGTGTACGATTACATCGCCTAAATCAACCAGTGCCCATTCACCATCGCTTTGGCCTTCATAACCTAGAGGCTCTTGACCTGCGTGACGAGCTTCTTTTGCTAAATGATCAGCAATTGACAATACATGACGTTTCGAAGTACCAGAGCACACGACCATAAAATCGGTGATGTCTGAGCTTGCGCTTACATCAATATTAACCACATCACGTGCTTTCATATCGTCAATTTTGTCTATTGCAAAGGCGAGTAGTTGTTTCGTATCCAAGGTGTTATCTCATTTAAAAGTGAATAGCTGTTATTTTATCACGCAACTGGTATTTATTCATCACTTAGATAAAGTTGCTGTGATTGAATATACTGACTCACGCCAGTAGGAAGAAGTTCATTGTAATCTATGGCATTTTTAATCGCCTTGCGAATATCGCTTGAGGCAATAGCCATTTCTTCGCCAGCTAAAAAATATAATTTTCCACCAGCTTGCGTTGTAAGCTCTGCGCTATTACTACATTCTGCGGCTTGTTGGTATGCGAGTAACTCGCCATGGGCAGTGCATTTTAGGCCCGGGCGTTGAAATACCACAATATGACAAAGCTGAGTAATTGTTTGCCACTCAAACCATTTATCTAAGTTATTAAACGAATCCATGCCAATTAAAAATAATAATGGTTGATCTGGAAATTGTATGCGGATCTCTTGCAGGCTTAATAATGAATATGACGGGCCACTGCGATTGAGTTCGCGTAAATCGAGTTGAAAATATGGGTAAGGTGCAATCGCTGCATTGAGCATTGCGATGCGATGCTGCGTACTTATCCCAGGTGCAGTCTTATGAGCTGGAATAGCACAAGGCATAAAGTATAAAGTCGCTAAATTAAAGTGTTTTACACAGTGCTTCGCCATATTTATATGGCCTAAGTGAACAGGGTCGAAGGTGCCACCAAACAGTGCAATCATTATAAACGCCTAATAATTAGTTAAGTGGGTGCGCAGGCAGTGGGATCACCAATGGCTGACAAAACACCAAACAAATATGTGCCAAAGCCTGATAAGGCTTGATTAAATTACCTTGTTTATAGCTGGCATCAAATTGTGCGAGCAACTGGGTGATTTGCTCTAAAGTATGTATCGACAAACGATTAAGTGCTTGTTGAATCGGCCCTTGCTGATTTTTCCAGATGGCTTTTTGTTTAAATAGCGTTGCCAGTTGTTCACCTTGTTGTAAGCCTAATTGTAGGCTTAGTAAGGTATTTGCTTCTTTAGTAATGGTCCATAAGATACTCACAGCTTCAGTGTTATCGCCAGCGAGTTTATTTAATACTTTAATTGCTTGGCGACTATTACCTTGTAGCAGTGCATCACTTAAATCAAAAATATCAAACTTGGCTTGATTAAGTAGGCCTTGTAAAACCTGCTGTTGATCGATCATAGCAGTGCCATGCAATAACGACAGCTTTTCGAGCTCTTGAAAACACGCTAACAAATTACCTTCAGTAGCATCAATTAGGGTGCGTTTGGCATCTGCTTGCATATTGATTTTTAAGCGCTGGCACTGCTCATCAAGCCAACGGCTTAAATGATTGCCGGTCAGGGGGTAGCAGGGTACAAATACGCCCAGTTTATCTAACGACTTAAACCAAGCACTGCGCTGAATATCTTGACTGGCCTTGGCCCCTTTTACAATAAGTACGGTGTCGGGGTTGTTTAGTGCTACGAGCTGTTTAAACGTTTGGCTACCAACAATACCTGGCTTTTGAAAATTAAGGTCTAGCTCGATTAAAGTACGAGCACTAAATAACGACATACTTTGATATTGCGCTATTAGCTCTTGCCAATCAAAACCGGGCATTAAGGTAAATTTAACAACCTCATCAAAACCTTGCTGTTTCGCAATCTGACGAATTTGTTGAGCGCATTGTGCTACTTGAAAGGGTTCTTCACCAAATACTAAATAAAAAGGCTGTAAGCCTTTTTTTAATTCATTGGGTAATTGATTCGCATAACAGCGCATTATAGTTGCGACAGCTCTCTAACAATACGACGACTAGCTTGCATGCGAATTTCATTCAGTAGCAACTCTAACTCTTTTGCTTTTGCTAAAGCGTTATCTGGGTCGTCTTGATAATTACGATAAAGCTCAAAACGTTGTTCAATTGCTTCTTTGTCTGGGCGCTTGAGTAAGTAGCGAACACTATAAGCTAACTCGTACTCGGCAACCTGACCATTTTTAAATAATGATAAGGTTTGGCGTTCAAGACGATCTTTATATAAATACAGCTGAGCGACGTTTTTCTTAGGCGTGTCGAGTAACTCAACTTTGCTCAATGTGAGTTCTTTGCCAAGCATCGCAAATAACGCTGATTTTTCATCATCACCGTTTAAAGTTAAGGTGGCCAAGTCATCAGGCAGACTTGAGGCTTTTTTAAGGTGAAAGCCGCAGCTAGATAACAAAAAACAGACTAGCGCTAAGGCTAGTCCGTTTTTAATGGCATGAATAGCAGCCATAATTAGTTAGCAACCACGTTAAGTAGTTTACCAGGTACGTAAATAACCTTACGGATTGTTACGCCATCAGTGAACTTAGATACGTTAGGTTCAGCAAATGCTAGTGCTTCTACTTGCTCTTTAGTAGCATCAGCTGGCACCGTTAATTTTGCGCGTAGTTTACCGTTAACTTGCACGATGATCAGTTTTTCATCTTCAACAAGGGCAGACTCATCAACCACGGGCCAAGACGCATCTAAAATATCGCCTTCTTTACCCAGTTCTTGCCACAATTGATGTGACAAATGCGGCGTAATTGGTGCAAGCATAATTAACAGCGCTTCAAGCGCTTCGTTGGCAATCGCTACATCTTGTTTGTCAGCTAAAGGTGCTTTTAACAATTTGTTTGAGATTTCCATGATTGCCGCAATGGCAGTGTTGAATGTTTGACGACGTTCAACATCATCAGTCACTTTTGCAATTGCTTTGTGCAGCTCACGACGAAGCACTTTTTGCTCGTTGTTTAATGCTGATTTGTCTAATGCTTGGAAACCAACAGTGTTCACATCAACCGCATATTTCCATACACGTTTAATGAAACGATGTGCCCCTTCAACACCTGAATCAGACCATTCAAGCGTTTGCTCTGGCGGTGCGGTAAACATCATAAATAAACGTACCGTATCAGCGCCGTATTGAGCGATAACTTGTTGCGGGTCGATACCGTTATTTTTTGATTTAGACATTTTGCTCATGCCTGATGAGAATACTGGCTCGCCGTCAACTTTATGCCATGCTTTAGTCACGCGGCCTTTGTCGTCTGTTTCAGTATTTACATCACTAGGGGAAATCCAAATGTCGCCACCTTTTTCATCTTTACGATAAAATGTTTCGGCAAGTACCATGCCTTGGCATAATAAGCGGTCAAATGGCTCATCTGAATTAACTAAGCCAAAATCACGTAATAATTTATGGAAAAAGCGCGAATACAATAAATGTAAAATAGCGTGCTCAATACCACCAATGTATTGGTTTACTGGTAACCAGTAGTTTGCCGCAGCTGGATCTAGCATACCTTTGTCATGGCGTGGACTACAGTAACGTGCGTAGTACCAAGATGATTCCATAAACGTATCAAAAGTGTCAGTTTCATGAAACGCAGGTGCGCCATTAACTGTGGTTTTAGCCCATTGTGGATCTGCTTTGATTGGCGATGTTACACCGTTCATTACCACGTCTTCTGGTAAGCGCACCGGCAGCATATCTTCAGTCGCAGCAAGTTCGTTACCGTTTTCATCGCTTAACATTGGGATTGGTGAACCCCAATAACGCTGACGGCTAACACCCCAATCACGTAAACGGAAGTTTACTTTACGCTCACCAACACCCAGTGCTTCAAGTTTGTCAGCAATAGCCTTAAATGCGCCATCAAAATCAAGGCCATCAAATTCAGCTGAATTTACCAGCACACCTTTTTCAGTGAATGCCGCTTCATTTAGGTTTACTTCAAGATCTGAACCTGCGACAGGTGCAATGACTTGTTTGATGTCTAAACCGTAAGCGGTAGCAAATTCAAAGTCCCGTTGGTCGTGCGCGGGTACGGCCATTACAGCACCTGAGCCATAATGCATTAATACAAAGTTGGCAACCCAAATTGGTACTTGCTCACCGGTAAGTGGGTGAGTAGCAAAAAAGCCCGTTGCGATGCCTTTTTTCTCCATCGTCGCCATATCAGCTTCAGCTACTTTGGTGTTTTTGCATTCATCAACAAAGCGTGCCACAGCGTCGCTATTTTTAGCTGCTTCTTGTGCGATAGGGTGTCCGCCTGCAACAGCAACATAAGTCACACCCATAAAGGTATCAGGGCGAGTGGTATAAACGCTGAATGTTTCGTTGTTATCGGTGCGTTTAAACTCAATATCTAACCCTTCAGAGCGACCAATCCAGTTGCGCTGCATGGTTTTAACTTGCTCTGGCCAATCTTCTAGCTTGTCTAAGTCGTCAAGTAGCTCTTGCGCGTAGTCAGTGATTTTAATAAACCACTGTGGAATTTCTTTTTGTTCAACTACAGCACCTGAACGCCAACCGCGACCATCAATAACTTGCTCGTTAGCAAGTACTGTTTGGTCTACTGGATCCCAGTTTACCGTTGACATTTTTTTGTACACTAGGCCTTTTTCGTAAAGCTTAGTGAAGAACCACTGTTCCCATTTGTAATATTCTGGATGGCAAGTTGCGATCTCACGATCCCAGTCATAACCAAAACCTAATTGCTTAAGTTGGGTACGCATGTAATCGATGTTCTCGTAGGTCCATTTTGCTGGCGCAGTTTTATTTTTAATTGCCGCATTTTCAGCCGGTAGACCAAACGCGTCCCAACCCATAGGTTGCATTACGTTTTTGCCTTGCAAGCGTTGGAAACGAGAAACAACATCACCAATCGTGTAGTTACGCACATGACCCATGTGGAGTCGGCCGCTTGGGTAAGGGAACATAGAAAGGCAATAATACTTTTCTTTGCTCTCGTCTTCAGTGGCTTTAAATACTTGGTTTTCTTCCCAGTAGGCTTGGACTTTTGACTCTATGTCTTGCGGGTTATATTGCTCTTGCATCTACGGTTCCAGACTTCTTGCAAACTAATAAAAAATTGCCGTTAGGATACCCCAAAAAAAGCACTAATCACAGCGTCAAATCAGTGGATTTTATATGAAATTAGTTTTCAGGGCAGGTTAACCTATACTTGTGTAAGGTATAGGTTCGCTAAACACAGTTTGAAGGAGTAAACAATGGCTGATTATAAGACGTGGTTAACAGATTTGAGCACATGGTTAAAAGACGTAAAAGATCATGAGCTAAAAGATGCGATGGATAAGTTTATTGAATCTGAACAAGCGCTAAAAGATTTAGGACAAGAAAAATTAACTTTATACAGTGAATATTTAAAGCGCGATATTGAGCACATCCAAGAGCACGATCAACACTATGGTTCCCTTGCATGGCAAGAGCTTAAAGAGTCTTTGTGGTTTGAACTTTCACATATCGAAGACAAAACTCAACTTGAGTGGCAAGCATTAAATCAAGATTTTAAGCACAATGGGGTATATCACCAAGGCGAATGGATAGCCATGGGCACATTAGTATGTAAGAATTGCCAATATAGTTATGATATTTACCACGCTACGCAAATTACAGCGTGTTCGCAATGTGATGGTATCTACTTTAGCCGAAAGGCACTACAACCTTAAATAGTTAGTGAACAGTGCCTTTTAGTGCACTGATGCCACCTTACAAAATCAACGAATATGTTGGTATAAAAAGAAGTTAGAATGACGAAGAAACTGCTGCCTTTATCTGTGTCGGCCCTTGCGCCGACAATTTCACTTAATCATGTACAAACGTGCATGAACAATCCATATCCTGAAACCTTGACTTTCATCGGTCAACAGCGGGCGCAAAGTGCGCTTGATTTCTCGTTAGGGATGGAATTACCTGGTTACAATGTGTATGTAATGGGGGAGGCCGCGCATGGTCGGTTTACCTTAGTCAAAGATAAACTTCAAGCACACAGCAAAGGCCGGCCAACACCAAATGAGTGGTTATACGTTAATAATTATGACGACCACCGCGAGCCTATCGCAATGTTTTTACAAGCAGGTCAAAGTAAACAGTTAGCTGATGATATTGACTCATTTATTGATGAAGTACTCGACACCTTTCCTGCAGCGTTTGATAACCCAGCGTACCAGCGTAAAAAGAAAAAAATCGACCGTGAATTTAACGACGCTTACGATAGCGCAATTACTGCTGTGGAAATTGCCGCGCTTGAGCAAAGTGTTGCCTTAATTGAAGAAAAAAGTGTGGTTGGATTTGCCCCGCTGATTGATGGCAAACAACTAAGCGATGCTGAATTTGCTGAGCTTGATGATGAATTGCGTGAACAATTTTATGAAGTAATTGAAAAACTCGAAGATGCACTCATTGAGGCACTGATTGAGTTGCCTCGTTGGAAACGTGAATCATCTGAAAAACTTCGTAATTTAAAAAAATCCACCGCAGAGCTGGCTACTAAGCCATTACTAAAAGATCTTGAACATAAATATGCTGCGCACATTGGAGTATTACGCTATCTAAAAGACATCCGCGTGGAAATTATTGATGCGGTACTTGAGTGGCTCGATGATGAAGATGTTAGCGACGAAAACAAAGAAGATTTTGACCGTAAAGGGATGCTTACCGACTTTTTTGCACCTAATATTTTAGTTGAATTTAAAGAAGGTGATGCTGCCCCTGTGGTGTATGAGCCAAATCCTACCTTTGGTAATATTTTTGGCAAAATTGAATATGCTACTTCACAAGGCTCATTGATCACCAGTTATCGATCGATTCAGCCGGGGGCACTGCATCGCGCTAACGGTGGTTATTTGATTATGGACGCTGAAAAAGTGATGGCTAATCCACAAGTGTGGGATGGTTTAAAGCTGTCATTAAAAACTCATCAAATCAAAAATGATTTACCGTATCAAGATAGTGCTGTTGGCAGTAGCTTTACCTTGCGTCCACAGTTGATCCCGCTTGATGTAAAAATTATTTTACTCGGCTCGCGTGAGTTGTATTACACCATCGGTGAATATGACGAAGAGTTTGCTGAGCTGTTTAGAGTGTTAGCCGATTTTGATTATTATCTGCCAAGCAGTGATAAATTACAGTATCAATTTATCACTAAAGTGATTGAGTACTGTGAGCAGACGCTAAAGTGTAGTCTAACTGAGTCAGCGATGGCACGATTACTGAAATTTAGCTACCGCCAAGCAGAACACCACAATAAGCTTTCTGCTCGTTTTGCTGATGTATTAGAGTTAGTGGCAGAAGCCAGCTTTTATACCAAGCAAGATAACTTAACTTTAATTGATGCCCATCATATTGATGAAGCGATTGAAGGCAAGCAATATCGTACTGGGCAAATTAGCGAAAATATGCTCAGCGATATCAAAGAAGGGCATACCTTAATTGCCACCGACGGTCATGCTGTAGGTAAAGTAAACGGTTTAACAGTATTACACATTGGCGATACTTCTTTTGGTACTCCGGCACGGATCACCGCCACGGTTTACGCTGGTGCGGATGGGGTAATTGACGTTGAGCGCGAAGCTGAGCTGGGTAAAGCCATTCACTCCAAAGGTGTCATGCTACTGACTGGCTATTTAGGTAATAAATATGCGCAGCAATTTAGTTTAACGCTCAGTGCTAATATCGCCATTGAACAAAGTTATGGATACATTGATGGCGACAGTGCGTCATTAGCTGAGTTGTGTGCGCTTATTTCTGCAATTACTAGCTTACCTATTAGCCAGTCAATTGCACTGACTGGTTCAATTAACCAGCACGGTGACGTGCAAGCCATTGGCGGTGTAAACGAAAAAATTGAAGGGTTTTTTAAGCTTTGCAAAATGCGTGGTTTAACGTCTGCGCAAGGAGTAATAATTCCTAAATCAAATCAAGTAAACTTAGTGCTTGATGACGAGATCCTCAATGCAGTAGAGCTTGGCAAGTTTCATATTTATGCAGTTGAAACGGTTGACCAAGCGCTTAATTTACTGATGGATATTGCAGCAGGCGAGTTGAGCGACGGGCAATATCCTGAAAACTCAGTTAACGGCATTGCCTTAGCCCGTTTAAGTGAAATTGCAGATATCGTTAATGGCGATAACGACGAAAAAGAACACGAGAAAGAATAATCATGATCAACATTATTTTGGCGATTATTATCGCCATTTTATGCTTTTTGATTTTTCAAAATAGCAAAAAAGTAAAGCAACAAGCGGTCGCTAATGCGCAAATCGAAGCCGACTTTTTAGTGGCAAACAGCAAGGTTGAAGGGGTTATTGAGACCGCATCTGGTCTGCAATATAAAGTTGTTAGCAGCAGTGGTAGTGAGGCAAGACCAAGCCCAACTAGCATGGTGAATGTGCATTATCACGGTACTTTGCTAGATGGCAGTGTATTTGACAGTTCTGTTGAGCGTAATAGCCCAATCAGTTTTGGTTTAAATCAGGTAATAAAAGGCTGGACTGAAGGTTTGCAACTGATGAGTGAAGGCGATAAATACACCTTTTATATCCCTCATCAATTAGCTTACGGTGAAAAACGTGTTGGCAGTATTCCTCCAGCCTCTTTACTTATATTTGAAGTTGAATTACTTAAAGTAGAGTCTTAGTTGAAAAAATGGCGAAATAAATACATTCGCCATTTTAAACAACTTTTACATGGCTTCTAGCTTGATACCACGTGTTTCTTTTATATATTTAACAATAAAAAATACGCTAATAAAGGCCGAAATAGCATAAAACCCATAGGCACCAGCTAAACCAATACTACCGAGCATAATCGGGAAGGTCATGGTAATTGTAAAGTTGGCAAGCCATTGCGCACTTGCTGCAACAGCTAAAGCAGCCCCTCGAATACGATTATTGAACATTTCGCCTAATAGTACCCATACAACAGGTCCCCAGCTTAAGCCAAAAAATACCACAAAGAGATTAGCCATGATAAGTGCAAACGTGCCCATACTGTCAGTTAATGCAAGTTTACCTGCCGCATCGAGGCCTGCGCTACCAAAGGTATAAGTTAATGCACTTAAACTAATAAACATACCAATACTACCTACTAGTAATAATGGTTTTCTGCCTACTTTATCGATAAGCGCAATTGCTATAAAAGTAGATAAAATATTGGTAGTACCCGCTAATACATTGATGAATAAAGATTGTGATTCATCAAAACCCGCTGCTTGCCAAAGCTCAGAGCCGTAATAAAAGACCACATTAAT
This sequence comes from Pseudoalteromonas sp. SG41-1, assembly GCF_014164575.1. Classification (NCBI taxonomy): domain Bacteria; kingdom Pseudomonadati; phylum Pseudomonadota; class Gammaproteobacteria; order Alteromonadales; family Pseudoalteromonadaceae; genus Pseudoalteromonas; species Pseudoalteromonas sp. SG41-1. Next base: position 13,602 of record NZ_JACJFL010000044.1, on the reverse strand, counting down.
GCCTACAAATTGCTGAAAAACAGACAAAGCGATACCAACCCATACAATTGGGTGTATTTTCTTTTTACCGTCAATAAATAAGTCACGAATACTTGGTTTTTTATCGCCATGAAGTGACTGCTTAACATCGTTTATTTGTGATTGGGCATCATCATTAGATATTTTTTTAAATACAGCTTTGGCTTTTTCTAATTGGCCTTGGGCAACTAAATAACGCGGCGACTCTGGTATAAATAATACTCCCAACAGAAATAATCCTGCAGGTACAAGTTCTGCCCAAAACATCCAGCGCCAAGCCGCCAGCTCAAGAATAAAAATACCTTCAGCGCCGTTTGCCGCCGAAGCGATCAGGTAGTTACTTAAAAAAGCAGCAAATAAGCCAAGTACAATCGCTAATTGTTGCAGTGTTGCTAATCGTCCACGCAAAGCCGCAGGTGCGACTTCAGCAATGTAAGCGGGTGCCAATACAGATGCAGCGCCAATACCGAGACCACCAAATAGACGATAAAAAATAAATTCAGCGGAGCTGTCTGCAATGCCTGAACCAAACGCGCTAATGGCAAATATTACTGCAGTGATGATCATAATTGAGCGGCGGCCAAATTTATCAGCAAGCGGGCCCGCAATCAGCGCACCAAGAGCACAACCCAGTAAAACCGACGCAACATTAAACCCTGTTGCGACGCTGCTTGAGTTAAATGTTTTGCCAAGCGCCGACACAGTTCCGTTGATAACCCCGGAGTCAAAGCCAAATAAAAAGCCACCAATTGCTGCAACGCCAGATATAAATATAACGTAAAGTAGAGAATGGGTGTTTGTTGATAAAGAGTGATTCGGGCTATTAATCTTGCCCGACGATAAAGGTGTTGTCATGGTGATATACCTGGTTATTGTTGTAACGAATTATATAGTAGTGTGAGGCGACGCATATTTTAACATGATTTTATCGGGGCTGACTCTTTCATAACTAATATTAAAGTTATTATTAAGCACTTCGAGTAGACCTTTAACGTCGCCAGTTTTAAACATGCCTGCAACGTGTACTTGCTTCAAACGTTCGTCATCAGCAAGCTCAAAGTTAATATTGGTATAGCGGCTAATTTCGGTCATTGCGTCGCTAAGTGATTCGCCTCTGAAAATGATACTCCCTTGACGCCAAGATAAGTTTGCTGCCACATCAATCGCGTCAATTTTTTCAACTTTTTTGGTAATTTCACCCTTAAAGTCTAAATTGAGTTTCTCACCCTTTGATACCGGCGTGGAATGCAGCGATACATCTTTTGCAACTCTAGAAGTGCCATTATTTGAGAGGTTAGGTACAGCGGTTGTATACTGCTGAGCAACTAATACTTTTCCATCGGTAACAATAAGTTCTATTTGTTTATTGTTTACCTCTACATTAAACGCAGTTCCAACGGCTTGGATTATTTTATTACCAGTGACGACACTCAAAGGCCGAGAGGTATCATGTGCGACATCAATATGGATCTCACCACGAAGAAGATTGATTACTCGGGCTGATGGAGTGTATTTAATATGGACAAAACTATTTGTATTGAGTGTTATTTTACTTTGGTCAGGCAAAATAATATCTTTACTTTCTCCAATCGCAGTTTGAAAGTTTAATTGTTTTGCTACTACCGCAGATTTATTCGCTTGGTTAAACAGCGAAAAATTAAATGTTTCTTGAAAAAAGCTAAGCGCAACAGCCAATAAAATGGATGCTGCTATTGCGCCTAACCACACAGGGAGTTTTTGTTGTTGTTTTGATGCTTGTGGAAATAAGTCTGATAAACGACTTAACTCACTCATTTTATCCCACAATTGTGCAACTTCTAGCAGAACCTCAACATTTTTGTAAGAATCTCCAAGCCAAGCTTTAAGTGCTTCTTTTTCATCGCTGCTAAGGTTTCGGTCAAGTTTGGCTAGCCACTCACTCGCTTGATCTAAGCGTTCATCTTCAACTTGATTACTATCTTGGGAAGATTGATGGATCTGATGAATGTTACTCATATTTGCCTCCTGCACTGAGGTTTGCTGAAGGGGCTGGCTCATTATAGGTGCTTTTATTTGATTGACGCATAAACAGCGTACATCTTTTCATGCCTGTTGCAATATGCTTTTCCACGGTACTTTCACTAAGCTCCAATTGTGCAGCTATTTCACGTTGCGAATAGCCATACACTTTTTTTAATACAAATACTTTTCGACACTGTATCGGAAGCAATCTTACGGCTTCACAATAATTCGAAAATTCATTATCGGTAAGTGTGCTCTCATACATCTCATCTTTGTATTGTTCACACAGAAGTTGCTCAAGCGCTTCCATATTATCAATACCGTCGACCAAGCGTATATTGGCCTGTTTTTGATAATCTAATGCTAAATTACGCGCAGTTTTATAGATAAATGACTTGGGAGAGTTAATATTGTCGCTGTTTTCAATTTTGCATATGCGCACATACGTTTCTTGCACAATATCTTCAATTTCATGAGGTGGCACAATTTTAGCCACAACTCGTGAAATGCTTTTTCTTGAGACTAAATAAGCCTTGTGAAGTAGTGTGTCTTTCGTCATTAACGTTTTCTCATCGGATTTAGCTCTGCTGTTATTATTTTTATGCCAATACTTAGTAAGACGATTGAGATAAAAAAATCCACTAGGCAAAAACCATTTAATCGCATTTTTTTAATATAACGTTACCCATTGCCCTTTACCGGTCCATTTCTCGTTTTGCTTAAAGCTTGTAATTACAGTGTTAATTGTACTACAGTTTTTAGCAATCAAGAGTTCGGGTCTTGGCGCTAAGCTACTTAGCATCGTATGGTGCTTCTTTGGTTGTTAAAAAAACAGCGTAAAAATTATCTTAATTTACATCACTAAGTACTTAGATATTTACACCCAAATAGATACTTTAAATACGATTTAAACTTTTTAATTACTTGTTCTAATTGACGATATGCAGCAATTTTAGAAATGGGTTTAGCGGATAAAAACAGCAATTACTTTGCAAGCGAAACATTATTTAAAATTGAATATTTCGCCGTTGTATTTTAGTAATAATAAAAACAAAAAGGCTTAGCAATTTTCAGTATGACTAGTCAAAAATATATATTATTTGTAAATAATCGAAAATATTTATGGGGGAAAATAAAAACTCACTCGTCTTTGTTTTGTGTATGGCGAAAAACCATGCACATGAAATATCAAACATCTCAGCTTCATTTTTGTGTACTGGTTTTGGTTTTTACTTTGTTTAATACAGAGGCTCAAGCAAATACCAAAAATGGCAAGATTATGTTTGATATTCCAAGACAAAGGGCTGATCTATCGCTGATTAATTTTGCAGAGCAAGCTGATATTACCTTGTTGTTTCCGTTGGATAAAATCCAACAGTTGCAGACTAATAATATTACTGGTGAGTATTCAATAATAACTGCATTAAATAGTTTACTTGCAGAGACAGGCTTGCAATCACATGTCAGCGAAGATGGGCAAATATCTATTTCGATAGATCCACGCTTCGAGAGAAATGACAACATGACTAATTATAAAAAAAACGGGGTGGCGAGTGCCGTACTCGCAGTGCTTAGTAGCGTTACACTACCTGCAGTAGCCGATACCGCAGAACAAGGACCTGAAATAATTGAAGTAAGAGGAATAAGAGGATCACTTGGACGCGCAATGGATGCTAAACGTGAAGCGGGTGGAGTCGTCGATTCTATTTCAGCAGAAGATATTGGTAAATTCCCCGATACTAACTTAGCTGAGTCATTGCAACGTATCACCGGTGTTTCGATTGACCGTTCCGGCGGGGAAGGGCAATTAATCACGGTACGGGGATTCGGCCCTCAATTTAATACCGTGTTAGTCAATGGCCGCCAAATGGCATCTGAAAACCAAAGCCGAGCATTTAGTTTTGATACTATCGCGTCGGAGCTGGTAAAGAGTTTAGATGTATTTAAAACATCAACCGCAACAAAGCAGTCAGGCGGTATAGGCTCAACAATCAATGTAAATACCGCTCGTCCATTTGCTATTAATGGCTTTAAAGTAGCCGGCAGCATAAAAGGTATTTATGACGACAATAGTGAAGAAACAACGCCAGAGGTATCAGGATTAATTAGTAATACATTTAATGACGATACCCTAGGTTTGTTATTTGCTGTGTCACGTCAAGAACGTAGAACCCGGTTAAATCAAGCACAAGTAGATGGCTGGTTAGAAAATGTTGGCGTGCCTAAGCCGCAAACACAAAGCGGACAAGCTTATACTGGCAATATTTTTTCTCCCCGTAATTATGATCATAAAGTAACCACAGAGACGCGCACTCGCACCAATGCTAATTTAGTTATTCAATATGCCCCGTCTGATGATGTAGTGATTACTGGCGATGCACTGTATTCTGATTTTGATGTTGAAGCCGATACAACGTCTTATGGACACTGGTTTACTGCACCCAATTTAGAAGGGTTTGGTAATGCTGATGGACCAACTGTTGACGAAAATGGCACGGTGATTGATCTTTATCAAGAAGTCGGGCTTGCAACGGATATGCACGCTAAAAAATTCGATCGTTTAACAAACTCCAGTGCGCTTGGGCTTAATTTACAATGGCACGTAAACGATAATTTAAAAATGAATTTTGATTTTAGTCATTCAAAGGCTGAGCGTGAAGCAAATAATGGCCGAGGTGATCAGTTATCTTTGATTGGTTATGCAAACCGTGTGCGCTTTCAAGTTGATCAAGGGATCTTACCTTATGCGAGTGAGTTTGCATCGGCTGATGACAGTATTTACAGTGGTCAACAGGAGCTAGATGGCAGCGCATATAACCCGGCAATTAGCCCTGATGGGGTCTCAAATCATTTAGATCCGGCAAATAGCCGAGCTCATGTTATGTTGCGTCGTGGCTGGGCGGTCGAAGATACCGTTGATCAATTTCGTTGGGATAGTACATGGTACAACGATGGTTATACGGGTCTTGTAGCCGTAAAATTTGGCGCAATGTATTCATCCGAAACTAAAAGTCTTGAACGTTGGGATAATGAAGGTGTAGGTATACATTGTACTTTCTGTGGTTACCCAGATATGCCTAGTATGGACGGACTCGCACAGTTTGTATTTGATGCCGGCGATGACTTTTTAGATAACGTCAGTGGCAGTGGTCGTATGCCAACATCTTGGCTTGCACATGATGGTGAAGCAAACTTTGCTTATCTTGAGCAATATGCCGCTGCAAATGGGCAGCCAATTAGCTTTGATGCAGTAAAGCGTAATAAGTCATTTGAAATAACAGAAGACACAATTGCTTTGTATAGCGAATTTGATTTTGAATCAGAGCTTGCGGGTATGCCCTTGTTTGCCTCAGCTGGGTTTAGGTATGAAACGACTGATGTTGAAGTGAACGGAAGCGATGAACCAGTTAACTCATTGTCAATTTTAGATAAAACAGAAATGTTAGCTAATTATGGCAATGTTCAATCTATTTCAGCTAATTCTGACTATGAAGCCATTTTACCTAATTTTAGTCTTAAGCTCGAAATCAATGATGACTTAATTGCCCGTGCTGCGGTATCACAAACAATCACTCGGCCGACGCTCGATAGTATGTCACCGGTAACAGTGATAGAAACAACGCGGCAAGGTGGCAATTTAACATCCAGCTCTGGTAATCCAGCGTTAGCTCCTTTTACTTCTGATAACTTAGATCTATCTCTTGAATGGTACTACGGCAATGCAAGTTATGTATCGGCAGGTTATTTTAGAAAAAATGTTGCTAATTTTATTATCAATACCACTGAAGACTTAACCTTTGAACTGCCCGGTGGCGGTCTACTTACTGATCCTTCCACAGGCAATGATGTTGATAGTCCAGATCCAGCAGACACCACAGCGGTGTTTACCAATACCATACCAAATAACAGTGAATCAGCAATTGTTGATGGGTGGGAGGTTGCTCTACAGCATACTTTCGACAGTGGCTTTGGTTTTATGGTTAATGCCACCATTGTAGATAGTAACAAAGAGTTAGATGCTGCAGATATTACTCAAGTATTTGCTCTTACAGGCTTAAGTGATTCATATAATGTGGTAGGTTTTTATGAAAATGATTCTTTTCAAGCTCGCTTAGCTTACAACTGGCGAGACAGCTTTGTGCAATCGTTAAGTCAACTTAATGGTGATGGTGTAACTATTGTAGAAGACTATGCACAGCTTGATGCGAACATTAGTTATGATTTAACAGAACACGTCACAGTCTTTATTGAAGGTATTAATCTAACTCAAGAGTATGTTCACAAACGAGGTCGTTTTGCTAATCAAATGCTACAAATTGAAGACAGCGGTCGACGTTTCATGTTCGGTATTCGCGGTAATTTCTAGGCATTAATCGGGTAAATAAAGTGACTTTTATGTATTGATTAAAAGTCACTTTTAATTGTAATCCACGCGAGTATTAAAATGAAACAACAAGAAAAAAGCATAAACACAGTGATTGTCGTGGGTGGTGGTATTGCGGGTTGGTTAACTGCGGGGCGATTGGCTGCAGAGCATAAGAGTAATACGGACGTTGGCGTCAAGGTCACGTTAGTCGAATCGCCAAACGTACCAATTATTGGCGTTGGTGAAGGTACTTGGCCAACAATGCGCAGCACTTTAATCGCTTTGGGTATTAGTGAAACCGACTTTATCCGTGAGTGTGACGCTAGTTTTAAACAAGGTGCTAAGTTTGCACAATGGGTGGATGGTGGCGAAGATGATTATTATTATCACCCATTGGTTTTACCGCAAGGATTCACTAAAACAGATATGGCAGGATATTGGTTAAACGATGGCGAGCAATCATCATCGTTTTCTAATGCGGTATGTTTTCAAGAAGCACTTTGCGAGCAAGGTCTTGCGCCAAAGACGATCAGAACGCCTGAATATGGCGCTGTCGCCAATTACGCCTATCATCTAGATTCAGCTAAATTTGCAGTGTTTTTACAAAAACACTGCATCGAAAATTTAGGTGTAACCCATATTTTAGCTGATGTTACTAAAGTTAACAGCATCGAAAATGGTGATATAGGTAGTTTAACAACAAAGCAGGCCGGAAATATAAGTGGCGATTTATTTGTTGATTGCAGTGGTTTTTCATCGTTATTGCTCGGAGGTCATTATCAAGTGCCGTTCAAATCCTATCGTGATGTTTTATTCATAGATACGGCTTTAGCAGTACAGGTACCCTATGAAAATGACAGTAGCCCAATCGCTTCACATACCATCTCGACGGCGCAAGAAGCAGGTTGGATCTGGGACATAGGTTTACAACATCGCCGTGGTGTTGGTTATGTGTATTCGAGCAAACACAGTACTGAATCGCAAGCAAGGGCAAGACTTGCCGACTATATAGGCGATAAGATTGATTCACTGACAATCAGAAAAATTCCGATAGAAAGTGGCCATCGCAGTCACTTTTGGCAAAATAATTGTGTTGCTGTTGGATTGTCTGCTGGCTTTTTAGAGCCACTTGAAGCGTCTGCTCTTGTGTTAGTTGAGATGTCAGCGCAAATGATTAGCGAGCAATTGCCACCGACTCGCGAGGTAATGGATATTACAGCGAAACGCTTTAACGATACATTTCTCTACCGCTGGGGGAAAATAATCGACTTTTTAAAGCTGCACTATATTTTGAGTAAGCGCACCGATAATGCGTTTTGGATAGATAATCGCGATCCACAAACGATCCCACAAAGCTTGCAAGATTTAATGCAACTTTGGCAATATCGCGCTCCTGCTGATTATGATTTTGCGAGTAATAATGAAGTGTTTCCTGCTGCAAGCTATCAGTATGTCTTGTATGGAATGGGCTTTAAAAGTGATTACAGCAACTCACCTCACTTATTAAATGATAAAACATTTGCACAGAGTCAATTTGCTAAAAATAAACATATGATTCAGCAAGCAGTTTCAACATTACCTAGTAACAGAGAGTTACTTGATAAAATTAAGCTGCATGGGCTTAGTGCAATTTAATTGTGCTGTGAAATATAAAGAATAACGAGAACAATATGACTAATTTAGTTGCAATTAATTACAGTGCTCACAAACATTTAAAAATTGATATCGCGAAAACTCAAGAACACAGTGCCACGCAAAATATGCTTCCCGTTGTGGTTGCTGAATTTAGCCAAGTATCTGTGCAACATCCGATCGTACTTGCTAAGAGTGGTGAAACAGGCGAATTTACCTTAACGGCATTATTAGGTTTTGAGCAACATGAAAATTTATTTTCGAAAGACGGTCAATGGCAAGGAGTTTACATACCATTACAGTTACAAAGGCAGCCATTTTTTGTCGGTGATATACAAGCTGAAGAAGCGGGAGATTATGCGGTTTGTATAAACTTAGACAGCCCATCGATAGTTCGCGACTCAGCGCAAAATAACGTCAATGACATCCAGGTATTATTTACTGACAGCGGTGAAGATAGTGATTATTTTGTTAAAATGAAACAATGCTTAGGGTATTTATTGCAAGGCGAAATAGAAAATAAAGCACTGATCGACACATTGTTAGCACTTAATTTAGTGCAGCCTCTTTCCCTTGACGTTACCTTTTGCAATAAGCAAAGTTCACGTTTAAACGGTCTATATACGGTAAGTGAAGAGAAAGTTGTGGCACTAGATCCTGAACAAATAGGGCGTTTACATAAAGCCCAACAGCTTAAACCAATCTACACGATGATCAATTCATTGGGTCAACTGTATCCACTTATTGAACGTAAAAATCAGCAGTTAGTTAGTGTACATGACTAGTGCTACTTTTTTAAACCCGGCAATGAAAGTTACACACTTAGTTGTTGGTAATGAGCGCATACCTGTTTTAGTGATTGATGATTTAAGTTTAAACTATAATGAACTCATCGCCTGTGCTTGTAAAAACGTTAATCATAGCTCGGCATTTACTGCATGTAATGGAGATTTATACCCAGGGGTTCGCAAACCATCACCGGCTAACTATAGTGAGCAACTTAAAGAGTTACTCCCTATCTTAAAATCGTCGTTCAATTTTATCGATAGCAATGACATGAAAGTGGTTTTTTCTGCGTTTTCAATTGCCACAACACCGGTAACAAAATTAAGGCCCATTCAAATGTTGCCTCACTTTGATACTCCTAGTGTTAACCAGCTTGCTGCTGTGCATTTTTTATGTGCAAAAGCATATGGTGGAACGTCCTTGTATCGGCATAAAGCATCTGGCTTTGAACGTATAACACAGCAGCGACTCGCACCGTATCGTGCAATGATCAAACAGCAAGCCATTGCTCAAAGGCTCCACGAACGTCCTAGTTATATTTCCAGTGATACAACATTGTTTGAGCAAATAGCCTCACTAGAGGCGAAACCGAATAGGCTTATTGTATATCCAAGTAATGCCTTGCATTCTGGTAATATTAATCCTGATTTAGGACTATCTAGTAATCCATCAACTGGCCGTTTAACCATTAGTAGCTTCCTAGCCTTTGGGTAATAACAAAGGCTAGGAAGCTAAAGTAACCTGAGCGCAGATTTAGTATTTTGATTGAATGGCTGAGTTTGTAGATGTTTAATCTAAAGTAGAAATATAAGTTATATCGTTTGTTTATTGGTAATACTGTAAAATAAACATGTACTTAAAAAGCTTGTGTAAGATAATTCATATAATTTTCGCGCTCAATGCTTTAAGTACTGCGCGGGTTCTATCGCGGGTATTGAGCTTTGCCAGTAAGCTTGATACATGATTCTTAACGGTTCCTTCGGCTAAAAAAATGGCTTGAGCTATTTCTTTATTAGATAGTCCAGCTGCGATCAGTTTTAAAATATCAGTTTCGCGTTCACTCAGCGGTTCAATTTCATTATCCCCAAAGGTCGACAGCTGTGCTGCATTTAGCTGATTTAATAACACTGGCTCTGCTAAGGTTTGTCCGTTGTACACACGATGGACTGCATGATGAAGCTTTTCGGTGTCGACATCCTTGAGTAAGAATCCATTAGCTCCTGCTTGCATTGCATCGACAAATAACTGCGGATCATCAAAAGTTGTTAAGATAATTACCTTGCAATCAAAATGCTGTTTGCGAAGTTGGGTTAGTGCTTCGATACCATTGACGCCAGGCATCCTAATATCCATTAATAGTACATCAATGGGATCAGAGGATAGCTGCTCGCATACTTTGATGCCTGAGTCGAGTTGCCAACAGACGGTAAATTCGTCCGCTAAAGAGAGTAAATTGGCGATCCCCTCGCGGATCAGTGCTTGGTCGTCGACAATGGCTAGTCTGATCATAATGTGTCCTTAAGGGGGAGGGTGACATGTAAGCAAAAACGCTCTGGCGTTTGCTTGATTTCCATACAGCCTTGATATTCACTTACCCGCTCTTTGATTGAGTTTAAACCACAGCCGAAATTCAAATCACTTTGTTGGGATTGCTGATTAATAATATCTAAGGCTAACATTTTGTTGGTCTGTGATAGTCGCACTTCAATGTGTTTAAATTGGCTATGCTTAATCGCATTGGTAATTGCTTCTTGACACACTCTTAATATACATTCGGCTTGCTTATGGGAATGGATCTGCAGCGCATTGTCGATGCTAACAGCAAAATTGTAACCAGGTAACCGATCTGCAATTTCATTGAGTGCTGTTTTTATATCAATATCACCGTCGGTACGAATACTGCGAACCATGTTGCGGATCTCACTCAGTAATGCTTTTGCTAAGTCGCGTGATTGGATCAATGTAGCATGAGAAGAGTCATCATTTGAGTTGGCTGTTTGCTGTGCGGCAAACTCTAAATTTAAAATTAATGCGGTAAGTTGATGGCCACAAATATCATGCAGGTCACGACTGATCTCAAGGCGCTCACCATGACGAATACTATCGGTTAGTAAACTTCGTGTAGAAGCAAGGTGTGCATTCATCAGTGTTAATGCTTTATTTGTTGCAGCTTCTTTGACGGCAACTTTACTGGCGGCAAACGAAAAAATCTCAAAAGCCAAGTAGACACTACTTAGTGTTAATTCATGCCACAGAGAAATAGCATTTTCTTTACTAAAAAAGAGCACCAGCACAAGTGAGCTATGAGCAGCAACCATCGGGACTAAAGCGTATCTCGAGCTAAAAATGAAAGGCAGTTGCCCTGCTATAATCACCAATAAAATATAAATTAATGGGGTGTGTAATATCCAGCCTAATATTAAAGTTGCCAGTATTTGTAAAAATATAAAACAGCTTAAACTGCGAGGATTTTGGTTTACACCATTTGTCAGTGTAATCACTAAAAAGCTTAGTATATACAGCATATAAGCGAGAAAACTGCTTAATAGCGATGTGGCTTGACTAGTTACTAAAGTAAGCGTCATAACTGTGGCACAGCCTAGTAAGCCCGCTAATGTTAGTTGCCAGTTAATAGGTTTTTTTAGTGTCAATAAAGAGGGCGACTGCATTTCGCTTCCAGCAAAAAAACAAAGTGCTTTAGTTTACGTTAGCTTGTCTTTAAATAGCAATAAAACAGCAATGACTCATTAATTTAAATCAATAAAACAGTATGCGGGTTTTTAAACGCGATGTTAATAAATTTGCTTAATACTAAGACATAAACAAACTAATTTCAAAAAACATGACTTTTGGCACCTGTATTATATGTGGGACTTTTCTACAGTAGCTACATCAGCTTAGCAATAGGTGTTAAGCCACATTAGAAAGAGCTTGTTATGTTTAAAAAATTAGTTTTTACCAGTGCATTTGCAATCAGTAGCTTAGCTGCACAAGCTGCCGAATTAACGGTCGATATTGCGGGGATCACACAGCTTGAAGGTGATATATATGTGGTGCTTTATGACTCAGTCTCTGCTATGGAGTCAAATAAAGCCACGCTAGCATATAAAGGGGCCGTGACTAAGTTACAGACTAAAGTAACATTTAGCGATTTAAGCGCCGGTGATTACGCCATTTTGGCTTACCAAGATTTAGATAATAATCAAAAGCTCAATCGTAATATGATTGGTATTCCTAATGAGCCATATGGTTTTAGTAATAATCCTCGTTTAATGGGGCCGCCAAGTTTTGACAAATTACGCTTTGCTGTCGGTGATGTTGATCACACTATTCAAATTTCGATTGATTAAGGATATTGCTATGTTACGTCGTGAATTTTTAAAAAAATCAACATACTTAGGCACATGCGCAATTATCGCTAGCCAATGCCCTGCGGTATTTGGAGCAAATGCAAAGCCACAGCCAAGTCATTCTTCTGCTATACAGTCTTCTTTTTTAGGTTGGCAAGGGGTAACGGATAATATTGATCCACATTTTGAACCTTGGCAAGGTGAGCTACCCGTTCAGTTACAAGGTATGACATTTTTCCGCAATGGCCCGGGTATGCAAGAGCGGGCAGGGCACCGTTACAGCCATTGGTTTGATGGCGATGGGTTTGTTAATCAATTTAAATTTTCACAGCACGGTGTCACTCATCAAGGAAAATTTACACAAACACAGAAGTTTGTCGAAGAGAGTAAAGCAGGAAGGTTTTTATATAATGGTGCAGGCTCAATAATTACTAATGCAAAACCGGCAAAAAATACCCAAGTATTCAATACTGCAAATACGGCATTGTTACCAATGGCCGGTGAGCTTTGGGCTATGTGGGAAGCGGGTACGCCGTATCGCCTTGATCAAGAAACACTCGCAACCAAAGGACAGGTTGATTTTGGGTCTGAATTAAATGGGGTTCCTTTTTCAGCTCATCCTCATGCTGATAGCGATGGTACGATTTGGAACTTTGGCGATATTTCTTTTACAGGTAAACCTTGCATTGTAGTGTATCAACTGACGGCGCAAGGAGGCATAAAACGCTATAAACTTTTACCACTGCCACATCATAGTTATATTCATGATTTTGCAGTGACAGAGCAGTATTTAATATTTTATTTGCCGCCCATGTTACAGCAACTGGGAGAAACTTATATAGAACGATTTAAATGGCAAAAACAATTAGGCAGTCGGGTATTAGTGGTTGATAAGCATAGTTTGCAAGTCGTTAACCAGATGGAGCTTGAAGCTGGATTTGTTTTTCATTTTGGAAATAGTTGGCAACAAAATAATGAACTAGTTGTTAACTTATGTCTGTATCCAGATGCAACTGTAATGACTGATGTAATGGCTAATATAGACAATCACCAAAATCGTATTGCGCATGAACTAGCTAAAGCAGCGCAGCTTAGGCTTAATCTTGTTACTAACAAGGTATCGATTAACTGGGCTGAACCATATATGGAATTTTTGCAATTTGATAAGCGTTTCGCTGCTAAGTCATCGGCTTTGCAGTATGGCGTAGGAATAAGCAAAAATAATCCACATAAAGAGTTTAATGCAATCACAAGATTGAACACGCAATCAGGCCAAAGTCAAAGTTATAGTTTTGGTGATACAGCCCATGTTGAAGAGCCTTTATTTCCCCCTGTGTCAGGATAGTTGTCGCCTCTAACTTTTAATAGAGGCAGATAAAATGAGACGTCGATTTACTCAAGAATTTAAAGTTCAAGCTGTTGAAAAAGCATTATCTCAATGTGATGATG